>JAJTBH010000019.1 GCA_021287005.1 Anaerolineae bacterium | reverse complement strand
TCTACCGGCAGCCGTTTCACTTGAGCATAAATTTTAAGGCTGCGGGACAGTTTGACTATGAAATTGAGTGATAACACACGACAAAACTTATTAACCCGCCTGAAGCGTATTGAGGGTCAGACACGCGGCGTGCAGAACATGCTGGAAGACGAACGCGAATGCCGCGAAATCATCCAGCAGCTTTCAGCCATTCGTTCGGCGCTGCAGAGCGCCACCGCTGAAATGATGCGCGAATATGCCAGCGACTGCCTCTTTTCTGTGCCGCAAGAACAGGAAAAACGCCAGGAACTGGTCGAGGATTTAATTAACCTGCTGGGCAAAGCCTGAGCCGGTATCTCAATTAAAAGGAGAATTATTTTATGGCTTCAGCATCAGTTCAATGGATAGGCGGTCAGCGTTTTGTGGGCACCGATTCAACCCATCATTCGGTGGTACTCTCCACGCCGTCTGAAGGGGTAGGTATGAAACCCTCCGAGATGTTGTTGGTGGCGCTGGCATCCTGTACGGCAGTGGATGTGGTCGATATCATGGCTAAAAAACGCCAGCCGCTTGACAGTCTGCGCATTGAGGTCAGCGCCGAGCAGGATAACGACCCGCCCTGGACGTTTCGCAAGATTCATCTGAAATATTTCCTCAGTGGCAAAGACCTGCGCGAAACAGCGGCAAGCCAGGCAATTGCCCTTTCGGAAGAAAAATATTGTTCAGTGGCCGCCACTCTGCGCGGTGTGGCCGAAATCAGCACTTCGTTTGAGATTGTGGAGCCTGTTTTAAATTAATTATCGCCATTGTTATCTCTCCAGGATAAAATGATAAAACAAAGGAAGTGCGGTGGCAGCCGCACCTCTTTTGTTTTAATCACCGGAGGATATTTCTGTCAGCCGCCAATCTCAAATTCAACACGCCCCAAACAGACGCCATTGACCTGAATTTCAAGCCCGTGCGCGCCGGGGTAATAACGGCGGGTGGTTACTTCGGCAAAGCTGTGTTTTTTGTTGATAATCAGGCTTTCACCGGGCGACAGAGTTTTTTTACTCAGTTTAAACACTTTGGGGGTCTGTTTACCGTTGGCGCGCTGGTGATAAATGACGTAATCAATCACCAGGTTTTCGGGTTCTTCGCCCGTGGATGTCAGGGTAAATGAGAAACTAATGTCGCCGCCGGCCGGGATATGGTCATTTTCCAGTTTGAGGTCGTACAGTTCACACTGGCTGCCGTGCTTAAAGCCCACCAACGCCAGGGCGGCCGGGTCGCCGTTTTTAATCAGGGTGCGCAGGGCGCGGTTGGCAATTTCACTGAAGGCTGGAATACTTTCTGCTTTCCATTGGGTGAGTAAACCCAATACTACGGCGGGGTTATCTTTGGTGATGTCGTTGAGGTTGTTGGCCACGCTGCGGCGTACGTAATCTTCACTGTCATTTTTGAGTACATCCAGAATGGGCAGGATGGGAGCGGGATCCTTTTTGAGGGCAGGCAGCGCAATGGCCCACGGCAGGCGTGGACGGCAGCCTTCGCTGGCCAGGCGGCGCTGGTGTGCATTATCGCTGTGCGCCCATTTTAACATTTGCGCCAGCATGCGCGCCTGGTCTTTGATAATGAAGGGCCGTACTGAAAATTCGGCGCTGCCCAGGCAGGTGAACTGTGCCAAAGCCGGCAGAGAGATATCCCAGTTATCCAGGCCGTAAAGTTCAACAAATTCGCAGAATACCAGGCTGGCAAACCCGCCGGTATGTTTTTCGGCTGCGCGGCGTAAAATGGCCAATGCGGCCGGGTAATCTTCGGGCAGGCAGGCGGCAAGCGCCAAAGTTACCTGACGCATACGTTCTTTAAGCTCCAGTTTGGGCCAATTGGCGTCAAACACTCGTTTTAAAAAATCTTCCGAATTAAAATCCGGATAGGCACCGGCAATACAAAGCACCAGTTCTCCAACCGTCTGGCGGTTAAACAGGCTGTCTTTTAAGGCTTCAGGCATAAGGTTACCTCTTTGTCATCTTGTTTTAATTTTCGGACTGCCGACAAAAAATTTGCGATGGATATTGCTTGGGGGAGTAATAAAGCCGGGACAGGGCAAATTTTCCCGGTATTTTGGTTATAGCGAGAATTCTTTACCCTGATTTGTTTAGAATAATTATTCTAATTATAACATGTATCTGCTCACCAGTGGTGATTTTTGCCCCCTTCCCGCAGCGATTGATTGCAACCGAATTTAATGGTCCATCGGGGTGGGGGCGAAGATTTTTTATTCTTATAGTTAGGTCTGGTGAACAAATACTATAACGAAGTTTAAAGAGACACACCGCCTGGTTTAGGGCGGTGTGTCTCTTTTCAAAAAAATTGGATTTTCAGGTTGTTAACCGAGACTTCCCCGGGTCATTTCATTTGCATGAATTCAAAGACCACGCCGTCGCGAATGCCAAATGCGATCGATAAATGTGGGTCCACTTCAATCGGCTCCACCAGACGATCCTGACATTTGGCCAGTTCGTCCTGCAGACTGTCAACCTTGATGGCGATGTGTACCTGTTCCTGAATGGGTTTGGGCAGCCATGAACCGGGTTCAAAACGCAGGTATTCAAACTTCATTTCATGTTCGTCCGGGTTGGTGAGGTGCAGTTTCATGCCCTCAGCGTAACTTTCGTTGGGTTGAACCTTTTGTGTGGGAACCCCAATATGCATAAATTCCATTTTAGTGCTCCTTTCAGGCTTCAGCCTGCTGTACGGCGCGCGGGGCATCCTGTTTGGCGACCAGACCTTCGTACCAGCCGCGGAAAACCACGGTGATGAAGCCGTAAACCAGACCGAACAGGCAGTAGACCAGCTCGCTGATGGCAGCGCCGCCAAAGGTGGCGCCTTTAATGTAGCTCATGAAACCAAAGAAGACACCCGCGCCCACAAAAACGGAGGGTACGAAGTCGAGCCATTTAACTTTTTCAAGGCAGATGACCGGCACAACGATGGCGAAGACGGCCACGGGGAAACCCCAGAAGGCCAACCCGCCGCTTAACCCGGCGCCCAACTGCATGATGGCAATCGAAGCCACAATACCGCTGATGTAACCGATGAAGGTTTTAACGCCGCCTTTAATATTACAGCCGGCCAAAAAATACATGGCCCAGGCTTGAAAGGCGATCCAGCCAAAACCGGCATTACCGGCGGGCGGCAGGTAACCGCTTAAGACCTGATCAATGGCCTGCATGGTGAAAGCTTGAAACGCGATGAAAAGCGGAATGATAATAAACTTGCTGAATTTCATGATCCCTGATCTCCTCTGATACGCTTATGAATTTTGCTGGTAATAATCGAAGGCCTGTTTTCCGGTAAGCCCTTCATGAACCACTTTGTGAATGGCGCGCGCCATGACCAGCGGGTTTTTAGCCTGGAAGATATTACGCCCCATATCCACACCGGCGGCGCCTTCGGAGATGGCGCGATAGGCCATTTCAAGCGCGTCGGCCTCGGGCAGCTTTTTGCCGCCGGCGATTACGATTGGCGCCGGGCAGGCGGCTGCCACTTTTTCAAACTGCTCGCAGTAATATGATTTAACGATATGTGCGCCAAACTCGGCCAGCATGCGCGTTGCCAGCAGGAAAAATTGCGTGGTGCGCTCCATTTGTTTGCCCACGGCTACCACACCCAGGGTGGGAATGCCGTATTCGTTGCCGGCGTCGATGGTTTTACAGAGGTTTTCAATCGAACTGCGCTCGCCGGGGGTGCCGATGAAGGTTTGAATGGCCAAACACGAGGCATTCATTCGAATGGCGTCTTTGATATCCACGCCGACCACTTCATGGCTCATGTCGTCATCCAGAACCGAGCTGCCGGCAGAGCAGCGCAGGGCGATGCCCTTGTTGTAAACGGGCGGAACACAGGTGCGCAGAGCGCCGCGGGTGCCCATCAGGCAGTCGACTTCGGCGGCCAGTTGCGGAATAACCACATCCAGCCGTTCGAGACCGGTGGTGGGGCCCATGATATACCCGTGATCAAAAGCCAGCATGACGGTGCGCCCGCTTTTGGGGTTGAAAATGCGCGCCAGGCGTTCCTGCATACCCCAATCCAGGTGCGAAGCACCCTTAACAAAAAAGGACTGTCCGGCAAATGGTTTATCGAGGTGAAAATCTTTAGCGATGGTTGAGTTGTCTGCTTCGGCCATAATATTTGACTTATTTCTTCATGTAAGGGGTATAACAGGGCGCATTCCAGTAACCCAGCAGTTCATCATCCATGCGGGCTACAAACATCTGGAAGCCGGCCTGTTCCTGAACGGTGAGCAATTCACCAACATAATTGGCAACCACTTCAATGTTTTTGGTTTTAAGATATTCAACGCATTTGCGGTAGATGATGAAAAGTTCCATCAAGGTGGTGGCGCCGGTGCCGTTTAAGACCAGCATGATTTTTTCACCCGATTTGATGGAAAGATCTTTGAGCAGGGCTTCCACCATGATGACGGCCGTTTCGTCGGCGCTCTTCATGGTCTGGCGTCCGCCGCCGCCTTCGCCGTGCTGGCCCATGCCGATTTCCATTTCATCTTCGCCCAGGTCGGCAATCACGCCGCCGGTGGCCGGGTGGGTCGCGCCGCGTACGGCCACGGCCAGGGTGGCCATGTTGTCGGCGAATTTTTTGGCAATCCGCGCCACTTCATCAAGACTCTTGCCGCTGGCAGCGGCTGCGCCGGCGATTTTGTAGGTGGGAATGCAGCCCACCAGACCGCGGCGGTCGTCGGAGTTTTCACGCGGGGCATTGGAGACGTCTTCCTGGGTGACCAGTTTGATGACCTGGTGTTTTTTCTCTTTATCAATGCTTTTCATGGTCAGGTTGCCCGTGAGCATGTCGCCGGCGTGGTTGAGCACTACAAACAGAACGCCTTTGCCTTTGTCGGCCAGTTTAATGGCTTCCACGCAGGCCTGCGGGCCGGGAGCGGCAAAGATATCGCCCACCACTGAAACATCCACCATGCCTTCGCCAACAAAACCGGAGAGAGCCGGTTCATGACCGGCGCCGCCCAGGGTGACGATGGTAACGCGGTCGGCGCTGGCGAGCTTTTTGTTAACGACCAGATTATTGGGTTTTAATTCCACAAGCTCCTGGTTGGCGGTTGCAAAACCTTCCAAAAGTTCTTTGGTCAGATTTGCAGGGTCATTGATAAATTTTTTCATTTTCATTTCAGTCTCTCCTATTAGCTTTCGGTTTAATTGTGGGCGCAGGCGCGGTTAACTATGGGCCGCGCTGCTTGAGGCCCCTGAAATTTTTTGTGACAGGCAGCAGTTTAATTTGCGCCTGATGCCAGACCTTCGAAAAATACCGTTAAGCTGATTGCCCCCGCATCGGGTGTGCCGATGCTTTGTTCCTTGTAGTTTTTGGCCCTGCCGAATCTGGCGGCAAAGTTGGCCGTGTTTTCGGCGCCCTGCCGGGCAGCCGTGGCCGCGGCGTTTAAAATGGCGTTGATGTCGCCGCTGCAATTTTGAGCGGCTTCAACGGCGGGGATGAGCGCATCCATCAACGTTTTATCGCCCACCTTGGCGGTGCTGATGGACTGCATTTCATCCAGAGCCGAGGCTAACATGGTTTTTAATAAATCGCCATCGATGCTGGCGGTATCGTCGGCCAGGGGCAGGGCCAGGCCGCCGATTAAAGTTCCCCACAAAGGTCCGGCCGAACCACCGCCGATCCCCATCACGGCGGTGCCGAGTTCATCGATGAATTGTTTGATACTCTGATCCTGCCAGTTTTCCAGGGCCGTTTGAATGTGTAAGGCGATTTTTTTCATAGTCACGCCGTGATCGCCATCGCCGAAACGCGCATCCAGCTCTGAAAAGGCATCCGATTGTTCGATCCATTTTGTAGCAGATGATAACAACATATGGGTCAGAAGGGGTTTTGTAATCATTAATAAGCACCTGTTTTCACTAATGTAAAAATAGTATAGCGGGTTAAGTAACATATGTCAATAATTAATTTGATGTGAATTTAAAATGTAACAAATGTAACATCGCCAAATATCCTGAATTGAACAAAAATAAAAAACCGCACCTGAATCGTTTAGAAACGGGTGCGGTTTTGTTTGCCTATGCTAATGATTTATTTAAATTCGAGCACCTGGCGGGCCGCGCTTTCGGTGGCTATGATATGCGTAATCAAACCGGTGCGCAGCGCCCCCACAATGGCCTTGGGCTGCAAGGCCACCGAACAAACGGCAACCACGTTGCGGCAGCGCGCCAGTTTTTCAATGGGAATCTGAATGGTGTAATCGCTGTCAGAGTGAATGATGTCGCCGTGGATGTCAAAATAATAACATAACATACGCCCGGCGGCTTTGCGGGTGTTTAACAGGTCGCCAAAACGGGTGGCGGTGGCATAATCGGGCACGGAGGGATAATTACCCAGGTTGACTACAGCCGTATCCATCAGATCCCAGGCGTTTTCAACCTTTTTATAGTTTTCAAGTTCTTCAAACAGGCGTTTTTCCTGCTCGGTTTCAAGAAAGGCGGGCGCGTGCAGGTACAGACCGCCGGCTCCGGTTTTTTCGGCGAAAATGCGCACAATTTCGTTGGAATGATAGTCGCGGTTTGATACCGGGCTGTTGCCAATCAGCGGGAAAACCGAGGCGTTGAGCTGTTGTTGGGCTTCGCTTTTCTCAAGAAACTGGGTTAACATGCCGATCACATATCCCCAGCCGAGGCCGATGTAACTGACAGGCGGGTTCATTTTTAAGACAAAATCGAGAATGTTGGCGGCAATGGTCTGGTTGGTGCTGTTTTCCGAGCTGCTGTCGGTTATGATGATGCCGTCACGCAGGTTGTACACATTGCGCAACTGGTTCAGCAGCGAGATGCTGCCGGTTTCGGGGGAATGTACCTGAATGGTCACGATGCCCATTTCGCGGGCCTCGTTTAACATGCGGCTGACCAGCGGACGCGAGACGCCGAGTTTTTCGGAGATTTCGTTCTGCGTCATGTTTTTTTCATAATACATTTGTGCAATTTCAACCAGTTTGCGGGTCTTGTTTTGAGAATTTTCCAACGCTGCACCTTACATTTGTTATTCTTAACTTCAGTGGATTAACAATATCATGTTTTTATTCAGATCACAATGTATTTCTGAAATTTTGTTACCTTTTTTAAAGGTAATTTAAAATATTTAACAAATGTGCGTTTTGGGGGTTGGGGTTGTAAACCTGGTGTTTGAGATGCCCTTTAAAACGAATGGCATCCCCTTTTTGCAGACGGATAGTTTCGTCGTTTAATTTCAGCTCTATTTCACCATCCAATACCAGAATGGTTTCTTCCACCCCGTGGCGGTGACCGCTGTTGCCCAGGCTGCCGTGACTTTTAATTTCGAGGGTTAATATTTCGCTTTTGGACGGTTCGCGATAGGGGAAAATACTGGAAATATTATATTGGTCATTCTGGCTGACGGTTTTGTGTTGTGCGGCGCGCACCAGGTTGTAGTCCAGCTCTTCGTCGTCAATCAGACGCGTCAGCGGTATTTTTAACCCGTCGGCAATTTTCCACAAGACCAGGATGGTGGGGTTGGTGCTGCCGCGTTCAATTTCACCCAGCATACTTTTACTGACGCCCGATATTTCGGCCAGGTCGTCGAGGGTGAGGGTGCGTTCTTTGCGAATTTGTTTTAAGTTGCGCGAAATGTTTTGGTTAATGGATTCCATAAAAAGACCTTTTAAACCGTCAGACGAAAAAAATAATGTTTATATATTATATTGTATTAAATTCCGATATAATATATAATATGATATACCGGAAATAAATATAATATATCGAACAAGAGAGAAAATGATGGACATTCACAATCTGCAACAGTCGTTTCAAAATCTCGTTCCGGATGCCCATTCGGATATTCGGACAGCGGTCTTGATTAACGGTCCAACCTGCTTAATTATTGCCGGGCTTAAAGCCGGCCGAAAATTACCGGCCCATTACCATCTTAAGGGCAGTGAGATTTATCAGGTATTATCGGGAAACGGTTTTGTTGAACTGGGTACGCTGCCCGCTGCACAAGCGGTTAACTGGCAAAAAAGCAGTAAAATTAAAGCCGGAGATGTCTTTGAGGTGCCTGAAGGATGGGTACACCGCTTAACCGGGGGGAGCGAAGATTTGCGCCTGGTATTCATCGCACCACCGGCGCATCTGGCAGAGGATCGTTATTTCATAACAGAAAATGGGGCATGAAAATGAAAACCTTGCAGTTTAAAAAGATCGATGCCTTTACCGCCAACGGTTCAAGCGGCAATCCGGCCGGTTATGTTTACCTGGCGCCGGGCGAGAGCCTGAGCGAGGCCGAAATGCAGCAAATGGGACGCGAATTAAAAGGATTTGTCAGCGAGGTGGGTTTTGTTTCACCGCAGGCCGATCATTACCGCCTGCGGTATTATTCATCCGAATGTGAGGTGGCTTTTTGCGGGCATGCCTCCATTGCCATCATGTACGATTTGTTGAACCGGCAGGAACAGGCGCCGGCGGAAGTGCAGATTGAGGTTAATGCCGGGCGCTTAACCGTTTATAACGATATAAAGGACTCAAATGCAGTGTATATTATGGCGCCCGAGCCATTATATTTGCCTTGCCCGGTTAACGCTCAGGAAACGGCTGCCATTCTGGGGATGACAGTGGACGAAATAAACCCGCTTTTGCCGCTGCGCCTGATTGATGCCGGTCTGCGCACCCTGTTGGTGCCGCTGCTCCGGCTTAAAACCTGTTTGCGCCTTTTGCCCGATCAGGCAGCACTTAAAACCTTTTGTGAAGGGCACGACATCGATATCGTGCATGTCTTCACCGGAGAAACCGCCTTACCCGAAAATCGTTACCGCACCCGTGTTTTTGCGCCGCGTTTTGGTTACCTGGAAGATCCGGCCACCGGTTCGGGTAACTCGGCTTTTGGTTTTTACCTGCTGGAAGAAAAACTCTGGCCGGGCGATTTCAGCATTGAACAGGGGCCCGATGCAACCCACCCCAACGTGGTTAAAATAAAACGCTCCAACCAGGAAGGCAAGGAGCGTATTCTTTTTGGCGGCTGCGCCAGCACGCGTATTGAAGGATGTTATTATCTGGCTGTTTAAGCGGCTTTGCCGATCTGTTCAATATGGGCTTCGCCATGTTTAACATAAATATTAAGCAAATTTTCCAGGCTGACCAGGCCATTTTCAAGGTGCACGCCGTTACGTTTCCAGCTTTCTTCGGGCAGGCCGGCCAGAAAAACAGCCCAACGAGCATGCAGACCGCGTAAAATTTCAAGCGAGCTTTCAATCGGCAGACTGTTATCGGCCTGCGCGGCCCAGGCTTCCTGATTATAGGGTTTCAGAATGGGCAGGTTTTCGCTGGCGATCAATTTCATGCGCGTGAAACCGTTGATGTGGGCATCGGCAACATGGTGCACCACCTGGCGCACCGTCCATTCTTCCGAGCCGCCGCAGTGAGCGTCCAGTTTGTCGGCGGGCAGTGATTTTAAAACAGCTTCCAATGCAGCCGGAAACTGACGGATATTTTCGATTTTGGCCTGTCTTTCGGTTAAATTCATGGGAATTCCTTTCTGCTAAAAAAATACTTCTGGGTTATGCCAAACAATCACCTCTTCTTTGAGGTTTGCCGATAGCTGAGTTAATTTTACACTTGCCGATCGCTTTTTCCAATTAAACAAACAACAAGTGTGAAATGGATGCCTTGATTCGTTTTTGTTAATCCTGTTTAAACTGTGCCTGAATCAGATCGTTGAGTTCCTGGGCGCTGAAAAAAGGACCGATTTTAAAATAAGCCAGATTACCCTGCGCATCGATGATATAAGTTTCGGGTACGCCGGTGATATGGTACAGGTTTGTAATTTTATTGCCCGGATCGGGGCCGTTGATGAAAGCCAATCCGTGTTGTTTGATGAATTGTTTGGCCGGGGTCTCATTATCCATGTAATCGATGCCCACAAAGGCTACGCGTTCATCGTTTTGATAATTTTGCCAGACTTCTTTCAAAATGGGCGCTTCGCTCTGGCAGGGTCCGCACCAGGAAGCCCAGAAGTTTAACACCACCACCTTACCTTTTAAAGAGGACAAACTGAGATTTTTTCCATCAAAGGTGGCGAGCGTAAATTCCGGCGCGGGGCTGCCCATCAACAGCGGGGAACGGTCGCCGCGCCCCATCTGACTGATTAAACATAATAGAGCTATCAGGCTTAATAAAGACAGCAGGATTAACCACAGCGGCGCCAGATGTTTGCGCGGTGCGGCAGGCGTTGAAGGTGTTTCGTTCATGCACAGAATTGTACACCATTCGTGCCGTAATAAAATAATCCGTGAGGAAAATTTGTCGTAAAAAAATTCCCGTTGGCCGAAATTCTTGAATCCAACGGGAATAAAGTTTTTAAACGCTTGCGGTATGCATAACACGGTTGAACCAGCCTACCAGCAGGTAAATCAGCCCGGCCTGGTAAAGCAGACCCAGCGGCAGCACCCAGAAAGCGGCCGGGTCGCCGTTTTGCAGCAGCCAGTAGAGTTTAACCGGCCAATAAGCGGGCACCAGGCCGAAAAGCCACTGCCAGTTTGACTGCACAAAATAGGCAATCAGGGGTGGAATAAACAGAGCCCCGGATGCTTTCATTACGGCAAAACCCTGCACCTTGTTTTGCGCCAGCGAAGCATAAAAAAGAGCAGACATGGGCGCCAGCGGCGCGGCACATAACGCCGGCAGGGCCAATAACCAGAGCGGCTGCTCTTGCAGTGCCGTAAGCGGGATCATAATCAGCGTCATGACAAATGAGAGCAGCATGGGCAGCGAAATACGGTAGAGCAGGTAACCGTTTAAAGAAAGCGGCGTGACCTGCAAGGCCAGCAGAGTTTGATCGTCGCGTTGATCGAGTAATAAAAAGCCCATTACCATGCCGATCAACACCGGCAGAATCAGAAAGAGAAAACTGGCGATGACTCCGTAATAGGGTTTCAGGTCAAAATTAAAACGTACCAGAGCCATGTCATTTAATAACGGCACCAGCAGGCGCAAAATAAAAGCCAGCAGAAGCGGGGCAAAGACCATCCAGCTTAACATGGCATCGCGCCGAATGTTTTTGAGATCAATGGGGCCCAGTGCCCGGTATGTGCGTATCAAATTCATCATACACCTTCTTTAATGGCTGGTAACGAACTGCTTAAACGCCCGCCGGCCAAGATAATATAAAATCAACACCCAGGCCAGGCTGTAACCGAGGCCGTAAACCCATTCGAGCAGGCCCAGCGGCCGGTAGCCGCCCTCAAACAGCACCAGCGCCGCCTGGATGGGATGCAGGTAAAAGAGCGGGCTCTTAAAAATCCCAAAAAAATCGAGCAGCGGCAGCAGCAGTGGAATGGTAAACAATACCGATGGCAGCATATATTCGTTGATTGAATCGTAACGGATAACGGTTAAGAATCCGTACAGGCTAAAAATGGCGCCGGCCAGCACCAGGGCCAATGCCACCGGAACGATATTAAAAGATAATCCCGAAAACAAGGCTGCCACAATCAGGTTTTCGACCAGCACCAGAATGGAGAGCGCCAGCACTTTGACGATTAAATATTCGCCGCTGCGCAGCGGGCTTACCAGGCGCGCTTCCAACGATCCTTCGCCTTTTTCAAGCATTACCAACCCGCCGATGAAATAAAAGGTGGTGATCTCCAGGTTGCTCACCAACAGCCCCGGCACATAATCCGAAAGGTTGGGCAGGTGCAACTGCGTATAAAGCACCACCCAGAAGGCCAGGATGAAGGCCGTGGCATAATAAAAACCGTTGCGGAATTGAAGAATCACTTCCCAGCGCAGGCAAGATAAAACGCGTTTCATGTTAAGCTCCTGCCGGTGACCCGAATAAAAATATCTTCCAGAGTGGCTTCCTGCGTGTGCAGGGTTTCAAGGCTGCCGGTTTGCAGCAGGTCAATAAACTGCCGGTTGCGGCCGAGGCCATCCATTTCAAAATCCTGCTGCTGCATATGGCTGTTGCTGTGATATTCCGCGCGCACCACCCGGCGGCCGTATTGCAGCTTGAGTGAACGCGGCGTGTCAATCAGGCGAATGTCGCCATCCACCAAAAAGGCCACCCGGTCGCACAGTTCGTCGGCCACGGCCATGTTGTGTGTGGTTAAAAAGACGGTTTTGCCGGCTTCTTTTTGCTGTTGAATCAGTTCTTTAATGATGCGGGCATTAACCGGGTCGAGACCCGAAGTGGGTTCGTCCAGAAAGAGCAGGTCGGGGTCGTTTAACAGGGAGCGCGCCACCGTCAGACGGTTTTTCATGCCTTTCGAAAACTGCCCCACCTGCAAATGTGCGTCTTCTTCCAGGCCCACCCGGCGCAGCAGATCCAGTGGGTTGAGGGCGGGCCGGGCATAAAGCGCCGCAAAATAATTCAGGTTTTCCAGTGCAGTCAGTTTCAGAAAGTGGTTGGGTTGTTCAAAGGATACCCCGATGCGTTCGTAATAATCGCTGCCCCAGGTGGCGACGGCTTTACCCATAATTTCCACCGAGCCTGAAAAACCGTTTAACAACCCGATCAAAATCTTTTGAGTGGTTGATTTGCCCGCCCCACTGGGGCCGAGAAAACCAAAAATTTCACCGGTTTTGATCTCAAAATTTAAGTCGTGCAGGGCGGCCTGCTGCATTTTCGGATATGTAAAGTTTAAATTTGTTACCTTGATCATTTTTTACCTCTGTTGTAACGGCACCGCCTCCGCGGGCACTTCGCCCAGGCAGTAGGCGGTGATTAATTCAATTAACAATTCAATGGTGCCCTGGTATGTTTCGGCTCCAAAATCGTTTTCATGCAGACTGACAAAAAAGAGCGCATTCATCAATCCGCTGATTTTTTCCACATCCGCCGTGACGTTAACGCCTTTATAACGCGCCGTTTCCACGATGGTTTTTACAAAACCCTGATCGCTTTTTAAATGTTCGCGGATGGTTTCGGGCGGCAGTTTTAGAAGAAGCTGGTCATATTCACCGCGGCTGACCATTTGCAAAATGGGCGAGCTTTTCCAACTGGTGAAGGCTTTTAATAACACCTGACTGAAAAGTGAACGGGGAGAGGCGGCTTCTTCTTCAAAACCGGCCAGCACATTCCGGCGAAATTCCTCTTCGGCCACTTCAAGGACGTCCATGTAGAGCGCTTCTTTTGAGTCATAAAAGAGGTAAAAAGCACCCTTTGAAATGCCAATGGAGCGCGTCAGGTCTTCTATATTGGTCTTTTTCAGGCCATAAAGGGCAAATATTTTTAGCCCTTCCTGCAGCAGGCGGCTGCGAATGATTTCTTTTTCACGTTCCGAAAAGGCTCTGGGCATAATCACCTCGTTATATTTATTTTGGTTGTTTCTTTATGACTATAAAAATAATACAGTCACAAAGATTATAAACTGAATCCGGCTGGAGTCAAGAGAGTTGAGAAAATATAAAATAATGAATTTTTATATTTAAAAACAAATCAAAGGGGTGGGTCATTTCACGGGTACTTTTATGAAAAAAACGGCCGCCTGCCGCTTTGCTCTCTTGACTTATGCTGTTGTCTTATATAGAATCGTTATACAACCGGATAAAAAATTGAACTATCGTTCAGTAAATCAAGGAGCAAAATAACCCCATGTCTCACATCAAACTTAATTGGCGTAATGTTATTCTGGCAGCCACTCTGCCCGCAATGATGGAAGTGATCTGGCAGTTGTATAACACCTACGTGCCGGTCTTTTTGCAGGCGGGCAACCCTGCTTTTGTTAAAGCCGGCGCAACCACGCTGGGCTTTGGCCTTGGACCGGCATTAACCGGGTTTATTCTGGTTTTTGATAATATTGCCGGTTTATTTATCAGCCCGCTGGTGGGGGCCTTAAGTGACAGTCTGCGCACCAAATGGGGGCGGCGCATGCCCTTTATTTTGATCGGTTTTCCGGTGGCTTTAATAACATTTATTTTAATTCCGCTCATCCCCCTGGGAATTACGCCTGAGTTAAACGGCCAAACCGGCCAACTGACCGGTTTATTGGTGCCCTTTGTCCTTTCACTGGTTGTGGTGTTGGTGGCTTTTGCGGTGGTTCGCCCGGTGGCGGATGTGCTCCTGTTTGATATTACCCCCTCGCGCCATCGCTCAACCGCCAATGGCATCGCGGGCGCCATTGCCGGTTTTCTGGTGGTGCTCACGGCTTTAGGCGGCGCGGCGCTTTATAAAGTTTACGGGCCGCTGCCTTTCTGGCTGGCTGCCGGTTTATCGATTATTATCCTGTTGATGACCTGGGCCTGGGTGCGGGAACCGGAAGAACTGGCGCATGCCAGTGAACTGGCCGGTGAGACCTTTAATTTAAAAGGAATATTTAACTTCCTGCGCACCCTGCCGGCCGATTATGCCCGCAGCCTGGGATTTTTACTTTTCAGCAATTTGTTGGCTTATGTGGCCCTGGCGCAGATGCAGGCCTTCTTGAGTTCATACGGCGTTTTTTCGTTGAGCATGGATGAATCATCCGCGGCCATGTTGGTTGCCATCCCGGCGATTGCTTTTATGGTGGTTGCCGTTCCGGCCGGTTTGTTGGCCAATAAAATCGGACGTAAAAATACGCAGATTATCGGCCTGGCCGGTTATGCGGTCGGCGCCCTGGTGATATATCTTTTTCCCGATGTGAACATGTTGTATGTTGGCTTGTTGATCTGCGGGTTGACCTGGCCCTTTGCCAATGTGGTGCAGGTAGCCATGATTGTCGACAGCGCCCCGGTTGAAACGTTGATCGGCACCTACACCGGTCTGCGCCAGATTGCCGTGACGCTTGGTTTTATTGTCGGCCCCATATTGGGCGGCAGCCTGGTTGAATTAATGGGTAATGATTATCGCTGGGTCTGGCTGATTATGTTTGTCTTTCTTGTGTTATCAGTTGTGGCTATTTTGCCCGTTACCAGGGGCGAAATTAAAAACGATCCGGTTTAATGATTAATGAGGCGCACCGCTCTTGTGTGTCGCGCTGCGCCTCGTTAAACTGTGGGTGACGATGATTTATATTTTGTTTTTTCTTCTGGCGCTTTTATTTTTTATCGCCTTTTATACGGCGGTAACTTTTTATATTTACCATCGTGTGCCGCCGCAAAAGCGCGCCTGCCTGGATTGCAACAATCCCGTGAAGGTTAACGGTTTTGATTTGTATTACCGTGAAAATGGCGTTGAGCGCGACCTGCCGCCGGTGGTGCTGGTGCACGGTGGACCGGGGCATTCCAGTTTGAGTTTTAAAGACGGTTTGGATTTTCTTTCCGGTCTGACACGCCTTATTTATTATGATCAGCGCGGTTCGGGAAATTCCGAGATTAAACCCGACCCATCTTTATACAAGATTGAAAGCCTGGTGGAAGAATTGGAAAACTTGCGCCGGGATGTGGTTAAACGTGAAAAAATGGTTTTAATCGGGCATTCTTTTGGCAGTGCCCTGTTGCAGCGTTATGCGCTTAAATATCCCCGGCATGTCGAAAAAATGATCATTGTCGGCGGCATTCGCATCAACAACAGCCTATCCAACCGTTTTTTCTGGCGCTGGTTCGGCCCGGCCCTCTACAGCACTTCCCTGGGGTTCCCGCCGGCCGGGGCGCATGCCGCCGATGAATGGTTTACCCGCTCTTCTGAAAAGGATAACCCCAACCGTCTTTTTGATAAAACCCGTTCAGAACTGCTTAAAGACAGTGGCAGGCTTTCTTTTGCTCCCTGGCGAGAAATTTCACTTTCATTGGCAGGGCCGGATTATAAAAAAGAGCTGGCCTGTCTGCCGGTTCCCACCCTGTTTATTTATGGCGTGGCCGATTCGGCCTACACCGGGCAGCCAGTCGCCGCCGAATTAAACGCCCTGATGCCCAATTGTAAATCACAGGCTTTTGAGCACAGCGGCCACTGGCCTTTTCTTGAAGAGCCGCAAAAGTTTCGCGACACCATAACCGCATTTCTTCGAAACGATGTTAAGGTAAATTGATATGAGCTTCCCTTCCACGACTCCTTTGCGCCGTCCCTGTTATAAAGGTTATAACAGCCAATCGTTTTATGTTCCCATGCGTGACGGTATCTGCCTGGCGGTCGATCTTTACCTGCCCCAGGGATTAAAATCGGGTGAAGGTCTGCCTACGCTGTTTGCCGCCACGCGTTACTGGCGTGCGCAGCAGCTTAAAGCGCCTTTTTCGTGGTTTATCTCCCTGCCCGATTCGGCTCGCAGCTTTTTTTGCGCATATGGATATGCCCTGCTGCGGATCGATATGCGCGGCACGGGGGCTTCGCAAGGCAACCAGCCGCACCCCTGGCCGGCTACGGATCTGACCGATTTATACGACCTGACGGATTGGGTAATTAAACAGCCCTGGAGCAATGGCCGGGTGGGCGGCTTTGGTAATTCATACCAGGCCACCACGGCCGAGATGCTGGGCGCCTGCGGCCACCCGGCCGTTACCACCGCCCTGGTGCGTTTTAACGAATACGATGTGTATACCGATATCGCATTCCCCGGCGGGGTGCCGAACCGTTTTATCCTGAACCAATGGGCCGCCTATAACCGTGCGCTGGATGCCAACCGGGTGCCTGCCAGCCTGCCGGCAATGGAAAAATGGATTATTAAAGGCGTCAAACCGGTTAATCAACAGCCGGTGCCGTCTCACCATAACGGGCAGGTCGATTCCATTCTGCGTAACGTCATTTTCCGCGACGATTACGACCCCGAACTGGGCACGACGATTGATGACATCAGCATCCACACCCGGCCGAGCACACATATAATTGATCACTGGGGTAGTTGGTTTGATGCAGCCACGGCCGATGCCGTCATCCGCCGTTTTAACAACAATGCCCATCCGCAGCGGGCCGTGATTGGCCCCTGGAATCACGGCGGTCGCCAGCATGTGGGCCTGGAGAAAAACCCTTTTCCGCCTCTGGCGCAAATGCAGGAAGTTTTGCGCTTTTTTGACGCCCCGCCCAACGGACGCGAACTGTTTTATTACACTCTGTTTGAAGACGCCTGGAAATCGACGGGTGAATTTCCGTTACCCGCTTTTAACCGTACCACCCTGTTTTTTCAACCCGGTGGCGGGCTTTCCGGTGAGGTTTTGTTGGAGCCGGCCAGCGATTCGTTTGAGGTTGATTTTTCAGCCAGCAGCGGGCTTAATAACCGCTGGCAGACCGAGCTTGACCAGCGCCCGGTAAAATATGCGCCCATTCAGGGTGCGTTAAGTTACACAACTGCACCATTGACGGCGGATACGGAAATTACCGGTTATCCGCTTGTGAGTCTCTGGATCAAATCGGACCAGAATGACGGTAATTTTTTTGTGTATCTGGAAGCGCTGGACGAAAGCGGTCGCGTTTATTATTTAACCGAAGGCATGCTGCGCGCTCTTCATCGTAAGATTTCAACAAACGAGCCTCCTTATCGCCAGGCTGTTCCCTATCACTCCTTTAAGCGCGCCGACGCCCTTGAACTGCTTCCCGCGCAGCCGGCCGAACTGCGTTTTGCTTTGAACCCCATTTCGGCCTTGTTGCGCCGCGGTTGGCGTTTAAAAGTTTCCATTACGGGGGCCGATAAAGATACCTTTGCCCGCATTCCGGCGCAGGCAACCCCGCGTATTGAGCTGCTGTTGGGCGGCGAAACCGGTTCGGCTATTGAAATTCCAACCTTAATCAGAACCAAGGCTGAAGGATAATTTTTAAAAAAGGTTTTAAAATGTCCATCATTAAACAGATTGATGTTATTTTACTTGCCCTGCCTTTTGTGCAGCCTTTTAAAATCGCCCTGACGGTGATGGATCATGCCGAGCATATTATCGTTCGGATACATGATGAGCAGGGATTGATCGGCGTTGGCGAAGGCGTGCCGGCCCGTTTTGTTACCGGCGAGGCGCCCGAAACGGCCTTTGAGGCGGCTCAACTCTATGCAAAACTACTGTTGGGTAAAAATCCGCTTGAAATTGAAACATGCCTGGGCGAGATGGAACGGTTTATGTTAAAAAACCCGGCGGTACGTTGCGCCTACGACCTGGCTTTTTACGATTTGCTGGCAAAACGGGCGGCTTTGCCTTTATATGTTTTATTGGGCGGAACAAAACGGGTCTTACATTCCAACCGTACCATTGGCATTAACAGCCCTGAAGTGATGGCGGAGACTGCCCGAAAACATGTTGAAGCCGGGGTTCAGGCTTTAAAAGTCAAAGTCGGCACCGGTCGCGATGAAGACATCCGGCGGGTGCAGGCCATTCGCCGGGCGATTAACGCCCCCGGCGTAAAAATCCGTCTGGATGCCAACCAGGCCTGGGATGAAATGACGGCGTTAAATATTCTGAATGCGCTGGTCGAATATGATATTGAAGTGTGCGAGCAGCCGCTGCCATACTGGAATATTGACGGTTTGAAGCGCCTGCGCGAACGCAGCCCGATTGCTATTATGGCCGATGAATCCATTTTTGACGCACATGATGCTTTTCGCCTGGCCGCCGCCGGAGCGGTGGATTTTATCAATATCAAACTGGCCAAAACAGCCGGCATTCGCGGCGCATTAAAAGTTAATGCCGTCAGTGAAGCCGCCGGCATCAAATGTATGCTGGGCGGTATGTCTGAATCATTAATCGGTGTCAGCGCCGGCGTCCATTTAATATGCGCCTGCCCCAACATCCAACTTTATGACCTTGATTCACCCTTCCATTTTGCCGAGAATCCGGCAGCGGGCGGGGTAAGTTTAACCTCCAATGGGGTCGTTACGTTGAATGAAACCCCCGGCCACGGGGCCGACTTAAAACCCGATTGGCTGGAAAGAAGCAAAAAGGTGATTATTCGTGAATAAGTCTGTCAAATCTGAAAATCCAGCGGTTGGTAGTATATTTACGACTGGTAAAATGGTGATTTGTAAATCACCGGCGAAAATCAGCAAGGTATGAAAGGATAAAACATGCCATCCAAAAAAGAAAAACCGACTTTCATTGAAGAAGCGCGTCGTAAACAGATTGTGGATGCCGCTTTACAAACGATAGCCGGGCAGGGCTACAGCCAGACATCCTTCGCTGAAATCGCCAAAAGCCTGGGCATTACCAAAGGTCTGATCGCCTATCATTTTAAAGGCAAACAGGATTTAATCGCCTCGGTGCTGCGCACCATCATCGATAACCAGGCTGCCTACCTGCGTTCAAAACTGGTGACATATGAAAGCGCCACCGATAAACTGCGTATCTACATTATCGCCAGCCTGGAATATATTGAAACCAACCGGGCGCATTTTGTGGCTCTGGTGGATTTATGGGGCAGTTTTACTTCTCCTGAAGAAAAACGCGCTTTTAATAAAACTTTTTATGGTCCCTGTATTTCTCAATTGCAGGAAATTATTCAACTCGGTCAACAAACAGGAGAATTTGGTCCGTTTGACCCCAAAATATTAACTCATATTTTGCAGGGAGCGTTGGATGGTGTGATGTTGCAGTGGGTTTTTGACCCCAACGTTTACCGCCTGACCGATTGTACGGATGAACTGGTGGAAACATTCTTACACCAGGTATTGAGAAAATCGTAAGCCCATATAAAGGTGAATAAGATGGAATCAAAAAAAAGTGAAATCAATCGGATTTTTTCCAATACGCTTTCCGAATGGCAAATTCCGGGCGGAGCGTTGGCGGTCGTTGCAGATGGGCAAAGTTATGCGCAGGGTTTTGGTCTGCGCGCTGCCGGTCAACCCGAACCGGTGGATGCCGATACTGTTTTTGCGATTGGCTCCACCAGCAAGGCATTTACCAGCGCGGCCGTCGGCCTGTTGGTGGATGACGGCAAACTGGCCTGGGATGACCCGGTGCTCAAATATTTGCCCGACTTTCAGCTTTATGACGCCTGGGTAACACAAAATATCACCATTCGTGATTTGTTGTGTCATCGCCTGGGGCTGGAGCGCGCGCAGCGGCTTTATTACCGCGGTTATCAACAGGCTGAAATCATCCGGCGCATGCGTTATTTGCAGCCGGTTGCCGGTTTTCGCACCGGCTTTCATTACGCCAACCAGCAGTTCGGTACGGCCGGATTGATTATTGAAGCGGCCGGCGGCTTAAGTTGGGATGATTTTGTCACCGAACGGATTTTTAAGCCGCTTGGCATGGGCCGTTCGGCCAGCGGTTTTGACCGCCTGAGCGTTTCATCCAACCTGTCGGCCCCGCACGCCAGCCTGGATGAAACCTACCCGGCGGGGGTGCGTTTTCTGGGTGAGAAGGCGGCTTTGCCCTGGTATCAACTGAGTCACGAACCGGCCGGATCAATTTTGACCTGTGCCAACGATTTAACGGCCTGGCTTAAAGTTTTGGTGAACGGCGGTGCGCCGCTTTTAAAGCCGGCCACTTTTGCCGAAATCGGCACACCGCAAATGATCATGCAGGACCTGCAAAACTCCGAACTGGCCCCGCTTTATTTTTTGCAGCCGGATACCCGTTTTTGGACCTACGGCCTGGGCTGGTGGGTAATGGATTATCGCGGCGAGAAAGTGTTGATGCATGGCGGCCAGATGCCGGGCTTTAACTCGGTGGTGGCTTTTTATCCGGAACGCGGCATTGCTCTGGCGGTGTTATTAAACGTTCATCAGACACTGGCGCATGCCGCCCTGTTTTATGCCCTCAGTGATATTTTGTTAAACGCCTCCGGGCGTGATTGGAGCACGGAATTTAAACAGGTGGCTCAGGGGTATATGGCTCAGGTAAAAGCCGCTGTGGATGCCACGGCGGCCGCTCGCAAAAAAGAAATTTCACCGTCCGTATCTTTGCAGGCGTTAACCGGGGTTTATGAAAACGAACTGTATGGCGACCTGGAGTTGACTTTGCAAGATGGTTTTCTGACCCTGCAATACGGCGATATTTCTGCTATACTGGAACACTGGCAGGAAAATACGTTTTTGGCCAGGTGGAATTTAAAGGGATTGCTGGAAGATAGTCTGGTTTCTTTTCAACCGGAAAATCAAAAGCTGATCCTGGTGAATGACCGGGCTGAATATCGCAAAATAATATAATTTTTTGTTAACCTCCGGACTCTCCGCCATCTCTTTAATTCATACATGCGGCAAGCGAGCGCCGGATCAAGCTCTTATTCAGGTGAAAAATGAAAGCATTAGACCTTATTCTCGAACGTTTTGAACAAATTTCCGCGGTTCCGCGCGGAAGTCACAACGAAGCCGGCATTCGCGCCTGGCTGCAAAACTGGGCCGGGCAGCATGCCTTTGCACACCAGACGGATTCAACCGGCAACCTGGTGGTACGCGTGCCGGCTACAGCCGGTTTTGAAGCCCACCCCGCCTTGATTCTTCAGGGCCATATGGATATGGTTTGTGAAAAAACACCCGACTCCCCGCATGATTTTACGCGCGATCCCATTCGTTTGATACGTGACGGCGATTGGATTCATGCCGACCGCACCACCCTGGGTGCGGATAACGGCATCGGTGTTGCTTTGATGCTGGCCCTGGCCGAATCGGATGAAGTATCTCACCCGGCTCTGGAACTGCTTTTGACCGTTGCGGAAGAAACCGGCCTGGTCGGCGCTGACGGTCTCGACCCGGCCCTGGTGACGGGCAAAACCCTGATTAATCTTGATTCTGAAACAGCCGGCGAGTTTACCATCGGCTGCGCCGGTGGCGGAACGGTGAACATTAACCTGCCCGTTACCTGGGAGAGCCTTTCCCCGGCCGAGACGGTTTTTGAATTAAATATCGGCGGCCTGTTGGGCGGGCATTCGGGTGAGGATATTAACAGTCACCGCACCAATGCCAATAAACTGCTGGGGCGTTTTCTGGAAGCCATTCAGCGCAAAGCGGATATTCGCCTGGCAGTCATGAAAGGCGGCACGGCGCGAAATGCCATTCCGCGTTCGGCGCAGGCCGTCTTTGTATGCCCCCGGGACCAGGCGCAATCTTGCCGCGAGGTTTTTACGGCTCTGCTGGCCGAAGTGCGCGCCGAGCAGTTAGCGTTTGAAGCCGGTATGACCGTAACGCTGGGACAGCCGCAAACGCCGCCGCAGCGCGCCATCAGCCGGGCGCAAAGCCTCACGGGCATTCGCCTGCTGGTCAGCCTGCCGGATGGTGTGGCGGCCATGTCGGCCGAGATGCCCGGTTTTGTAGAGACATCCAATAACATCGGCGTGATCGAACTGGGCGAAAATAGTTTGGAAATCAGTTCCAATCATCGCAGTTCAATACTCTCACGCTTGCAGGAGATCACCGCCCGGGTTGAAGCCCTGGCCTGGCTGGCTGGCGCGGTTAGCGAGTGCTCCAAAATATATCCCCCCTGGCAGCCCGATTTGAATTCAGCTTTGTTAAAAAAGAGCATCGAGGTCTATCAAAACGTCAGCGGCCAGAAGGCCGAAGTGATGATGACCCACGGTGGTCTGGAGTGCGGCATCATCAGCGAACACTGCGGCGGATTGGACTCCATTTCAATGGGGCCAACCCTTGAAAACCTGCACTCACCCGATGAACGTTTGTATGTACCTTCCCTGCTGCCCACCTGGGAATTTTTAAAGGTTTTATTAAAGTCACTGGCTGATTGATTCCGCCAGCATACCGCTTAAAAAATAACGCCGGCTGATTATTTCAACCGGCGTTTTTATATTCCATCCAATGCGGTTGGAAAAATTAACCTTTGACCGCCAGAAAAACGGCCACGAAGAAGTTTTTATAAACGACATCCACATCGCTGAAGCCCGACTCTTTTAACCAGCGCAGTTGATCGGAAAGCAGCGCGTCGCGGTCGTAGGTGGTGCGGCGTTTAATACTCTCGTTGATCTGTTCTTCGGTTGCGCCGGATTGGTGCACATGTTTTAACCAGCGCTGCCAGTATAAATTACGCAGGGTCTGGGTTTCGCCGCGCACCTGGTCGATGTTGATGAACAGGCCGCCGGGACGCAGGCGTTTGTAAATGTTGAGAAAGAGGGCTTCTTTTTCCGGGTCTTCCAGATGGTGAATGGAAAGACTGGAGACAATCAGGTCAAAATCATGCGGCACCTGCAAATTGCGGTAATCGCCGATTACATATTCAAACTGGCCGGCCGGGCAGGTTTTAAATCGCTCGCGGGCCGAATCGAGCATTTTATCGGCCACGTCATATAAAATGAAGCTGGCATTGGCATATCTCTTGT
>JAJTBH010000538.1 GCA_021287005.1 Anaerolineae bacterium | reverse complement strand
TGACCTTTTAAAACCCGGAGGCTATGGTCGTTTTGGCCAATATTTAACCCATATTGAAGCGGCCATGCATCGTGAAAACGCCAAAAATCTGGACGATTTTTCAAAAGACAAACTTAAAAATCTGGAAAAGGCCGCAAGCGATGCATTAACCAACCCGCGTTATAAGAAGGCTTACCGCGAAACAGGTATGCCTAAAGTAAAATCCGGACTGGGGCTTTTTGATTGTGTGGTTGCGCCGTGCGTTGAAGCCTGTCCGGTTAAACAAGATGTGCCCGAATATGCCCACTTGATAGCTGAAGGAAAATATGATCAGGCACTGGGGGTTATCCTTGCACGAAACCCGCTGCCAGGTGTAACCGGTTATGTTTGTACACATATCTGTCAGGAGAAATGCACCCGTACGGCTACCAATTATGATGAATCCATCGGAATCCGCCTGCTCAAACGAATCGCCTTTGAAAAAGGAAAAGTAACCTTAAAAACAAAACCCAAAAACAATCACAGAGTAGCCGTGATCGGTGCCGGCCCGGCCGGTTTATCGGCCGCTTATTTTCTTGCTTTAAATGGGATTGGGGTGACGATTTTTGAAGCCAAGGATATCGTTGGCGGCATGATGCATCTTATCGTTTACCACAAGAAGTTATTCAAGAAGATGTGGCACGCATTAGCGATCTGGGAGTGGAAATTAAAACCGGTCACGATATTCGTCAGGCGCCGGAAGGTTTACTTAACCAGGGCTTTGAGGCTGTGTTCATTGGCAGCGGTTTTCAAAAAGACGCCGCTCTGGATATCGAAGGCATCCAATCAAAAGGCGTATATGCGGCGCTGGATTTGTTGGAAAAAGTCAGGCGTGGAATACCTGTAGATTTGGGGCATAAAGCGCTGGTAATCGGCGGCGGTGACACGGCTATGGATGCGGCAGGTGTATCCAAACGATTAACCGGTCAACCGGCAACCATTGTATACCGGCGGACCCTGGCCGAAATGCCGGCCAGCCCCGAAGAACGTGAAGCTACCTTTGAAGAAGGCACTCAATTATTGGAGCTGGCTTCGCCCATGCGTGTGATCAGCGAAAATGGGCATGTAGTTGGCCTGGAATGTATCAAAAATAAACTGGGGGAACCCGGGCCTGACGGCCGTCGCCGCCCGGTGCCTGTGCAAGGCAGCGAATTTGTAATTCCCACCGATTCCATCATTCTGGCTATCGGTCAGGAACCGGACCTATATTTTATGCAAACCAGCCAGGTTTTACGCACCAAAAATGGCGCCATAAGCGGTGGCGCAATCGGCGGGGAATCTGGCATAAAGGGAGTGTACGCCGGGGGCGATGCGGTTATCAATCCGGATAGTATTATTTCGGCCTGCGCAGATGGCGAAAATGCCGCTGAAGCCATATGCAAACAACTAGGGGTCGAATTTGACACGCTGCCATTTAAACCCGCCGGAATTAATGAAGATCAGATTAGAATTAATAAAAATGCACGGGTCATTAAACAAACTTTACAAAAACCAGCCTTCCAGCCGCTTTCGGCAAGGGCAGGTTTTGACCTGCTTGAACGGACTTATTCTGAGGCGCAGGCAAAACGTGAAGCAGAAAGGTGTTTGCAGTGCGCCAGTTATTGCGACAAATGTGTTGAAGTGTGTCCAAACCGGGCCAACCTGACCTATTTTGTTCCGGCCATACAAATAAATTTGCCCGTGATAGTTTATAAAAATAATAAAGCGGAAATTGTGCGCAATGAGATTTTGAAAGTAACACAAACCCGGCAGATTGTGCATATCGATGATTTATGTAATGAATGTGGCAATTGTGATACCTTCTGTGTGCATGCCGGCAAACCTTACCGTGAAAAACCGCGTCTGTTTTTTGACGAGAATGTTTATAATAAGGAATCGGATAACGCCTATTTTGTTGAAAAAATCGGTTCGACATGGAGCATTAGAAGCCGGGTAGCCACTGAGGAGCGTGAACTCAAATTGGAACAAGGATTAATTACATTTGAAACACCCCGTGTGAAAAGCAGCTTTTCTCTGCCCGATTTTGATCTGACCCATTTGGTAGTTACCGGTCCGTTTGATGGGGAAGAATCGCTGGTTGAAGCCGGTGAAATGTTTGTTTTAGTGCAGGGTTTGATCAAATCAATGCCATACCTGCCATATCGCGGAAATTAAAGA
>JAJTBH010000018.1 GCA_021287005.1 Anaerolineae bacterium | reverse complement strand
CGCACCCATCCTGCGCTCAAATCTGGCAAAGCGGTGCGGTCTGCACTTTTTCCAGTCGCATAGACTCATGTGTTACGCGCAGGTCGCTTGACCCTGCACCGGGGCTGGATGTTGAGTTTGTGCCGTTCAGCTTGCGTCCAACCCTTTACCGGCGAGTAAATACAATAAATCCATACAATCATCTTCGGGCTTCGGCCAGCAGGTCGATGCGTTCGATTTTTGCCCCACTGCTGTAAACGCGAATACTAAAATGTGTTGTCTCACCGCCTTTAAGCGCCGAACCGGCCTGCCAGCGGCGCAGCCCGACCACGCGCCCGTGAGCGTCATAGGCGGTTGCAGCGACCCACACCACACCGCTGTCGTTTGCCGGTGTGATATCCCCTTCCACCACGGCGCTTAACCCGTCGGCGCTGAGGGTCTCAGTTTGATTGCTGAGACTGCCTGGTAGATAACGCTGGTCGGAGAGCGTATATGGTAATGCCAGCGACAGGGCGGCGTTAACCTGGTACTGCTGTGGCAAGGGTCCATTAAAATGCACGTAAACGGCCTGCGTCAGACCGGCCGGAATGAGATTAAGCAAAGTCGTGCCGCTGATCGAGGCCGTCACTTCACCGCTGCTCAGGTCGGTCAGGTAAAAATTTAGCACCACATTTTCGACGGCAAAAGACTGCCCGTTAAACACCAGAGCATAACAATCGGCGCCCAAATCGAGGGTGGCGTAACAGAGCGGGGCGCGAATATCCACAGAAACCGGCGTGGGTTGGGGTGTTATACTGTCGCCGGATGCCTCGCTGCTTTCAACAAAGGGAATTTTTAATTCGGTGCCCACACTCATGAGATAAGGATCAACCTCCGGGTTGGCCGCCATGATGGCGGAAACGCTGGTGTGGTAACGGTAGGCGATGCCGCCCAGGTCTTCCCCTTTTTTGACCACATGCGTCACCGGGGTGGGGCTGGCGGTTGGCAGGGCTGTGGGGGTGTTAATTTCCGCTTCCGAGAGGGTAGCCGTGGCTGTCCGCGTGGGGTAAACCCGCAACGTGCCGGCCGGCCGGGGCGGCGGGGTTGGGCTGCCCGGGGTTGCGGAGGCGCTGTTGCAGGCGCTGAAAACAAGACTCAACAAAATGATTAAAACAAAAGATTTGTTCATGGTAATACGGCTTCATCCAGGCCATAAACGATGATGCCGAAGTATTCTTTTAAGACATTGGTGGTCAGAGACAGGCTGGAAGCATTTGGAAAAAAATTGATAATCTGGTTGGGAATGTTTAACTGCGTGGCGGAGTCCCACCCGGCCTGGGTGATGGTGAAATCGACCGGAGCGGGGATAACTTGCAGCCCCTGGCGTTCAAACAGGGCTTTGGCGCGCGGCATATGCATGGCCGATGTCACCAGGATGATGGAGCGAATGCCTTTGGCCTGCAAAATCTCTTTGCAAAAGCTGGCATTTTCGGCGGTGTTAAGCGATTTGTTTTCCAGCCAGATGGCATCTGCCGGTACGCGCGTTAACGCCAGAATATCTGCCATTTCGCTGGCCGGCGTGGAAGTGCTGCTGTCGGCCATCCAGGTGATATTGCCGCCGCTCAGCAGGATGTGCGGGGCGAGGCCCTGTTCATAAAGTTTTGCGGCATACAAAACCCGGTCGCCGGCCGAGTTAACTTCCACCATCGGGCGCGGGTATTCGGCAGGTTGGGTGCCGCCGCCCAGCACAACAATCACATCGGCGTGCGGCAGTTCGGCGGCGGGCAAATTTTGCCATTCCAGTGAGCGCGCCAGCGCATAAGAAAACCAGCGGTTGCCGCCCACCCACAACAATAACAGGGCGGCGATTAACACGACGTTTCTAAGACGCTGTTGTTTTTTAATAAACAGGGTCAGCAGAACTAAAAAACAGGCAAGACCCAGTGGATAAACCAGCAGGGGCAGAAATTTAGAAAGGAAAATATCCATTTCGTTTTATATATTCTCGTCTTTCAAAAAGGCCACGGCCTGGTTTTTTTCATCATCCATAACCACCTGCATATACCGGTCGGGAGCGAAATCGGAAACGCGAATGAGTTTAAGACAGCTCAACAGGCTTTCATCTACATTTTTTACAAACTCGTCCAGGCGGTTGGGGGTATCGTAGAAAAATTTGCGGTTAAACACGGTCGTGTCGGCATCCAGGTAGATGGCCAGCGGATAAATTTGAGATTCAAGCAGGTCCTGGAAAAAATGTGTTCCCAGAGAAGGCTCCGGTTCGGGGCCAACGCCCTGACCGGCCAGTTCCACCAGGGCCCTGGTATTATAAATATCACTGTAGTCAATCGGCACACCCAGATCGGAATTGGAGCTGCCCCAGCGCCCCGGGCCGGTGCAGATAAAACTCTCACGGGTCAGGTTGTTATTTAGTTCGCCAATGGCGCGCGCCAGTTTTACCCGGTCGGCGTTGGTGGGCAGGGCAAAATAGCCTTCGGGGGGCACAAACAAAACATAATCGATTCGTTCAATGAAGCCGCGCGGCACAACAAATTGGGTGGAAAAGACAATATCCTGAGCGCCCAGGCCGGCCGGTAGGTTGATTTTTTCGGAGGCCGCCAGGTGGCTTTGCGGGCGGCACTGTAAAAGTGTGATGATGACCTGCGGCTGTATGGCTTCGGGGTTTTTGATGCGGATGGTGAACTCCACGTCCACCGGCCCGCGGTAATATTTTTCGAGTGTGCTCAGAATCTCTTTCATGTGTTTGGCAAAAGCGGTTCGTTTGAGCATCTCGTCGTAATTTAACACCAGGCGGCGGTTATCGCTGCCTGAAAGGTTAATCCGCAGCGGGGTGAAATAACCGTCTTCATCCACCTGCACCAGGTAACGCAGCGGCGGATATCTGGAATCGAGCACATCGTGAATCGGCAGGGTAACCAGTTCGTTTTTTTCAAGATCAATCAGGTCGACGAACTGCTGCGAATAGCGGCGCACGGCCTTCGGTTCTGATGACGGGCGCAGCAGTGGGTGGCTGAGCGCAATCAGGCGCGGATAATCATTGCCCACGCGGTCCACCGCGCGCGTGCCCAGACCCCAGACCAGGCGCACAAAACCTTCTTCACTGCGAATTTGCGGCGCCCAGCGATACAGGTTGCGGCTGAAGGCCACCCCTGCGCCGTGCGGCAGATAATATTTGTTGTAATTTTCGCCTTCCACCACCTGAATAAGAATGGCCATGCGCTCATCGTAATCTTGCAGCCCGCGCCTGCGGCGGTAAAGCAGGGCGGCCGGGTTGAGGGTGGAGGCATATACCAGTGCCAGGGCTTTTTTAAGCTCGCGCAGATTATCCTTTAATGAACCCTGGTTGGGTAAAAAGATACTTTCATATTTGCCGGCAAAGGCCATGCCGAAGTTGTCTTCCAGTAAACTGGATGAGCGTACGATTAACGGCCGGCAGCCCACCATAGCCAGCATGGATTGGAATTTTTCAATCGATCCGGGGGGATATTCGCCCTTGAGGAATTCTTCAATGATGGTGGGATATTCGTCGCGCATATCCCCTTCACTTTTATATTTCTGGTCGTTCCAGTGAATCAGGTTGTTAATCGACATGAAAGTGTAAATTTCATTGGAACCGACATAAAAAGATTCGGGCACGCGAATGCTGGACCGTAATGTTTCACTGCCTGTTTCACGAATGATGCGCGCGGCCAGCAGCATACCGGCGGCTTTGCCGCCGATGCGCCCCGAACCGATGATGCGCCGTTTGATCTCGGCCAGATCGCTGAGGGTAAACCAGTCTTTGGCGACGTTGATGTAACGCAGTTGATCGCTGATCATGCTGCGAATGATGACCACTTTTGATTCAAGTAGCCGCGCCTCATATTGTTTACGCTCGAGGGGCGGCAGTTTTTCAATCGTCATGGCCTGTTCAAACACCAGTTCCAGCGGCGCCAGTTCAGGGTTGATGGCCAGGCGCAGGTCGTTTTTGGTAATACCGCGTTCGCTTAATATCTCGTTGACGATATCTTCAAATTCTTTAAAGGAAAAATATTCGCTAAACATGAGCTCGATCACGTGGTAGCGAATACGCCCCAGGCGCAGTTCCCAGACTTCGGGCAGTTCTTCGGCCTGTGACGAAGCAAGCATGCCCTCGCGTTTTTGCGAGCGTACGGCTTTTTCACGAACTTCGGCTTCAAAAGACTCGGGGGTGATGATGCCCTTGTCAAAAAGTCTTTCGAGCATCCGGTTACGAATGCGCGATCTTAAAATGGGATATTGCCCCAACGCCAGATAAATTCCCAGCAAACGATCGGAAGGGCTGTTTACAAAAGTCATGGAATAGAGTGGGTTAACCGAGGTGCATGGGCATGATCACATGCAGGAAGTCGTCGTCTCCAACCGGTTTAATCAGACCGGGGGTGTTGTTGGTATTGGTCTCCAGCGATACGCTGGCGCCTTTAACCACATCCAGCACTTCACGCAGGAAGAGCACATTAAAGGCAATCACCAGGCCCTGACCTTCCACATTGGCATCAACCACGATTTCGGAAGAACCGGTTTCTTCGGATTGAGCGGAAATTTCAATTTGACCGGGTGTGGTCGAGCCGGGCAGAATGTTGAGACGAACGACGTTATTGCCGTCGCGGGCAATGATTTCGGCCTGGCGGCAGGCTTTGAGGAAGGCGGCGGTTGAAACGGTGGAGCGCGTTTTGGAACTGCGCGGGATGATGACATCGTAAGGCGGGAAGTTGCCCTCAATGAGTTGTGAGATCAACTCGGCGTCTTTCATGTGAAAAAGCACCTGACCGCGATTGGGTTGAATGATCATGGTGATGGTCTGGTTGCCATCCTGGGCGATCCGCGCCAGTTCGTTGAGGGCGCGCGCCGGGATGATGGCCGTGCTTTTGGCAGACACGCTCTGCGGCAGAGCCGCTTTGCGCACGGAGATGCGGAAACCGTCGGTGGCGGCCATGGTCATGTTTTCGTTTTCCATGGTCAGCATGACACCCTGTAAAACCGGGCGGGCGTCATCGGAGGATGCGGCAAAAGCCACCTGTTGAATCATTTCTTTAAAGTCGGAGACTTTAAGGCTGATGCCTTCGGAAAGATCGGGCACCGGCATGGGCGGAAATTCCTGGGCGTCGATACCTTTAATGTCGGTATTGGAAGTGCCGCAGTGGACATTGAGGGTCTGGGTTTTGTGGTTTACCGTCAGTTCTACGTTGTCATTGGGCAGGGCGTTAATTAAATCTGAAAAGGTACGGGCCGGTACGGTGATGGCGCCGTCTTCCGTGATTTGCGCGCCGATCCAACAGGAGATGGCCAGTTCAAGATTGGTGGCGGAAAGGCGCAGTCGTCCTTCATCGCTCGTGACCAGAATGTTGGCCAGTACGGGTAAGGTGCTGCGCGGTGATACCGCTCGTGAAACCATACTTAATCCATGCGCCAGTTGCTGTTGAGATACGGTAACTTTCATAGTGTGCCCTCGCTGCCAGTGATTGATAATAGAACTTAAAAAAGTATACAACAGGTAGGCAAAATTTGCCAGTCCAGTATAATTGTAACGCATACCCGCAGTAAAGCGCGGTTATTATAAAAATTCCTTTACTAATTTAACCCTATTTCTGGTTTGATTGGGAGAAAATATGGACCCGCAAATAATCAGTTATACCCTGGTGGTTGCCCTGTTAACCCTCACACCCGGTGCGGACACCCTGTTGGTGATTCGAAATGTGCTCTCCGGCGGGCGATTAAGCGGCTTTGCCACAACCCTGGGCGGTAATTGCGGTTTGTTTGTGCACGCCACCCTGTCGGCGCTGGGGCTTTCGGTCATTCTGGTTAACTCGGCGCTGGCTTACGAGTTGGTTAAGACCGCAGGTGCAGTTTACCTGGTTTACCTGGGTATCAAATCGTTTTATCAGGCTATCCGTCGACCCCGGCCGTCCGGTGATAATCTTAATCAGGGTCAACAAAATACGCCCCCCAAATCTTTCAGGGTTTCATTTCTGGAAGGTTTTTTTACCAATATTCTTAACCCCAAAGTTGCCATTTTTTACCTGGCTTTTTTGCCTCAGTTTATTCGTCCACAGGACCCGGTTTTGATTAAATCGTTGGGCCTGGCCGGCATTCACGCGGCTTTGGGTATCATCTGGTTGGGCAGCCTGTCTTTTGTTTTGCACCGGGGGCGCAGTTTTATTCAAACCTCCGCTTTCCGGCGCTGGTTGGAAGGCATCAGCGGGTTGGTTTTGGTGGGACTGGGAATTCGCCTGGTTTTTGAAAAGCGATAATCCGCTCTATCAGAGCCGATTTCATTGTAAATAAAAATAGGGGCGCTACAATATAAATAGCTTATCAGGTTTCATGACGGTGTGTAATGGGCATCGTTGGCGGTGCCCGGCACTTTCCGGCGTTATATAGGAGGTGTAACATGTCCGTAATTACCGTTTCGCGGGAACTGGGGAGCGAGGGCTCATATATTGCCAGAAAAACGGCAATGGCATTGGGCTATCACCTGGTCGATAAAAAAGTCATCGAAAATATCCTGGCGCAGTATGGCCTGGTGCACTTTAACGAAGAATATGAAAGTTCAACGGGCATCTGGGACCGTTTTGACGCGTCCAGGGAGCGCACGGTTGAAATGCTCAACCGGGTTATCCGCGCCGTGGCGCATCATGGCAACGTGATCATTGTGGGGCGCGGCAGTTTTGCCGTATTGAGCGGTTTTGCCGATGTATTAAATGTACGCATTCAGGCCCCGCTGCCCGTTCGTGTGGAACGGGTGATGATGGAACGTTCCATTCTGGATCGTGATCAGGTCGAATTGTTGGTTAAGGAAAGCGACCGGGTGCGCCAGGCTTTTATTTCATCCTGGTATGGCGTACGTTGGGATTCTGCCGTTGCTTTTGACCTGGTGATTGATACGGGCAAAGTGCCGCGTGAGATGGCGGTGGATTGGCTGGTGGCCCTGCATTATAAACTGGAAAAACAAAATGGCAACCACGGCCTGTTTTTAACCGGCAGCCTGGAAGTTGACACGGTTTTGATGGAAACGGTGCAGAGTGTGCTGCAAAAGGTGATGCAGTAAACCGCCAATAAAAAACATAAAAGTAAGCATAATGGGCACAATCCCATTTTACATTTGGGGTTAAATCGATCTTTGGCTTGACTTGTCCATTTGGCCTGGTGGGTTGATAATTAAACGGCAGGTGAAGTTTTATTTAGATCGAGAGTATCAACCCGGTGAATGATAACACGCCCAATTTATCCATTGTGACCACCAAAATGATGGTGCCGCGTTTGCGGGATGGTTTTGTCAGCCGTCCGTTTCTGGTGGCGCGCTTAAATAACGCCGTTTTGCGTGGTCTGGTGATCATTTCGGCGCCGGCCGGTTTTGGGAAAACCACCCTGCTGGTGGAATGGGCGGCGCAAAGCCCTTACCCTGTAGCCTGGCTTTCATTGGATGAACGCGATAATAACCCGCAAGATTTTTTACACTGCCTGTTTTTAACAGTCAAAAGTGTATTGCCGGATTTCGGTCTCAGCGAAATACAATTAAGTAAAGAGAGTGACCCGTCCGAGGTGCTTAAAGCCGGCCTCATTCGTTGGATTAATGAGTTTGAAAGCTGCCACGCTGAAATTGCCCTGGTTTTGGACGAATTTCATTTTATTAATGACAAATTGATATTAAGCGGCCTCAGTTTTTTTCTGGAGCACATGCCTGCCCGGCTGCATCTTTTTATTGCCGGACGCAGCGACCCGCACCTGTCTTTGGCACGGCTGCGTGCCAGGAATCAATTGGATGAAATCCGCGCGGCCGACCTAAAGTTTAGATATGAAGAAAGCGCCGCCTTCCTGCGCCACACCATGCATCTTAACCTCAGCGATGCCGAAACGCATGAACTGGATAATCGCACCGAAGGCTGGGTGGCCGGGCTGCAACTGGCGGCCATTTCGTTGCAGCATCAATCGCCGGTAGCGGATCTGTCGGGTTTAATTTCCGGCGACAACACCTACATTCTCGATTTTCTGGTTGAAGAGGTTTTTGATCAACAGGATGAAAAGGTTCAAAACTTTTTGTTACGCACGTCCATTTTGGAAAATTTAAATGGTTCATTGTGCGCTGCCGTGGCTTTATCCGGCGCAGACGAAAATGAAGGGCGCACGCTGCTGCACGACCTTTATCATTCCAATTTGTTTATCACCGCTCTGGATATCGAAGAACACTGGTTTCGTTATCACCCGCTTTTTGTTGAGTCGCTGCGCCACCTGTTAACGGAAAAACTTCCCGCTGAGATTTTTGTTTTACACCAACGCGCCTGCATCTGGTATCAGCAGCACGGTTTCATCGAGGATGCCATTCGCCATGCCCTGGTTATTAATGATTTTGTGCGCATCGCCGAAATCATTGAAAAAAACGCCGAAACGGTCATGAAAAACGGCGGTTTATTAACCATTCTCAACTGGATTAAAAAACTGCCGCGCGAGCTGATTAAAACCAGCCCTGTCTTATGTATCGTATATGCCTGGGGACTTTCATTTTCGTTTGAAACCGGGCAGGCTGTTTATTGGGTTAACGAGGCCCTGACCGGTTTAAACCAACTTACCCAAACCCACTCCTTATCTGCCGAAAAAAACTCGCCTGCAACGCTGATATTAATCAATAAATACCAGGGCCAGATTCAAGCCGTCCAATCCATTCTGGCGGCTCTGGCTGGCGATACGCAAAAATCGCTCGAACTTTCCAGAGAAGCTCTGGATAAACTACCCGCGGATGATCTCTTTCAACGCAGTTATATCTTGTTGGACCGCGGGTTTAACTGCCTGTTGGATAACGACATTAAAAATGCTGAAGCGGTTTTAAAGGAAACCATTCAGACCAGCCAGATTGCCGGCAACTGGCTGGTGATGATGGTGGCGCATTATTACCTGGGACGGGCCGAAACCCTGCACGGCAAACTTTCAAAAGCGCTGACCCTGTTTAAACAGATTATCCCCATGTCCTTAAACGCCGCCGAGAAACCGACGGAAATCACGGGCACGGTTTATATCGGCATTGCTGACATCCTGTTTGAGTACCACCAAATTAATGAAGCCCTCGATTATTACACCCGCGGGCTGGGGTTGTGTAAAAACTGGCTGCCGCTTTCACTTGAACTGGATGTACATATTCGCCTGGCGCATTTAAACCAGGTAATCAATAACCGGGAAGACTCGTTGTTGGAATTTCAACGTGCACACCAGGTGGCGGTATTAACCGAAAATGAAATGGATGACCGCCTCGTTTCGGTTTACGAAATTAAGTACGCCTTGTTAAACGGCGATTGGCATCTGGCGCTGGATTGGGCGCAGAAAAACGGCTTCTGGAATGAAACTTTTCATCTAACCCCTGAAATGCCGTTCATCCTGGTGGTGATGATTAAACTCAACCTGGTGCGCATCTGGCTGGCTTTGAGCGCCCAGGAAAAACAGAGCCAATATGCTTTTCGCGCGCTTTCCATGTTGCAAGATCTGCTGCCGCGCCTGGAAGAACGTGAAGCTGTCGGCAGCCAGATTGAAAGCCTGCTTTTAATGGCCCTGGCTTACCAGCAGTTGGATGATTTTGAACTGGCATTGGATACCCTTGAACAGGCCTATCGCATGGGGGAACCGGAAGGATATCGTCAGATTTTCCTGGACGAAGGTATTCCGCTGGCGCGCCTGACTTCAAAATTGCTGGCGCGGGTGAAAAAAACCGGCAGCAAAACCGGCATTCCGACGCGTGAGTTTTTGCTGGAATTAATTTCTCAATTTTCGGCCGGCCCGGAGAAAAGCAAAAGTGCAGTGAAGGAAACAACGCTGGAGGGCATCAGGCCTGAAGCCCTTTTACCGGGTGATGACAGGCTGTTTGAGCTTTTAACCGCTCGCGAGCTGGATGTATTAAAACATGTGGCAAACGGCGCCTCCAACGCCGAAATTGCGGTTGAGTTATGTCTGGCGCTCAACACGGTGAAGCGCCATTTAAACCACATTTTTGCCAAACTGGGGGTAAAAACACGCACGCAGGCCGTCATCCTTGCCCGCCGCCTGGGAATTATTAATTAACTTGTTGGAAACTTTTATTGAGTTTCCGGTGTTAATTTGCAGCCGCGTCCGTTTTGTTTATCCATGTCTTTCCGTCACTTTGTATAATTCTTGATTATTATTTGGGCCTCTTTTTCTCCATGTCTGCACCCTGGAATTGATAGTTGACAATTTTTACTGCAATGGCCGCAGTGTTGTGTTTCTAATGCGTGTTTAAGCGCCGGGTCGTTTGGCGCGGCTGTCTGGGATGAGTTTTTTCCCTTCCAGGAAAACATAATGAATACCCTCCACCTGTTAGGTATTGTTAAAGTTTTTTGATTTTAGAATCGCGTTGTAATCGCTTGGGACGGGCAAACCTTTTTACACTTGCCGCATTGTATACATTCAAAGTGGTTCGCTGATTGATAGGGTTTGATATCCATTGGGCAAACCTTCAGGCATGCCCCGCATTGGGTGCAGCTATCTTGATTAACCTTGTATTGGCCGAAAGGAAACAAATTACTCCAACCCAGCAATAGACCCACGGGGCACAGGTATTTACACGCCGGGCGACTAATTACAATGCTTATCAAAGTAACAACCGTCCACCAAATCGTTTTTCCCGCATCAAAACTGTTTGTTTCATTTGTCGGGGCGGTCGAGTACCCGAATAAATTTACGACCAACATCAACACCAGTAAGATATATTTCAGGTGCCTTAAGTGTATATCGCCCTTAAAAGACCGGATCTTTTTTGGAAATGGAATCTTATTCAGCAAATCTTGTAAAAGACCGTAGGGACATATTTTGCCGCAGAAGAGTCTGCCGCCTAAAACACTCATCAGTACAAAGATGATTGCCAACACTATGGCTGAAATATTAGCTGCCACGATCATGCCTCCAAAACATGCGCCTCGTTTTTTAAATCAACGCGCCTTTTTCTCTCATGAAATGGATTTATTTCTCTTTTTCGTTTATATCAGCCGATTTGCTGTTATAAAGATCATTAATATCAGTAAGAAAACGTAATATTGCCGCTTGTTCGTTGTCGCTGTAAGGCTCAAGAAGGGTTAATAACACTTGTTTGACTTCGTTATGGATTTTTTTATGCTCGTCATAAACAGACTGTCCACTCTCAGTTAATCGGAAGTAAATTTCTTTGTTATTTTCCGCATCCTGGTAGCTCTCAATAAACCCTTTTTTTATTAATTTCTTGCTGATTTTGCTGATGGCTCCCCGTGTCAGGCCCATTTTTTGGGAAATTTTTGTGACATTCGGGTGGCTCGTCATGCCAATCCAGTCAATACAATGGACTTCCGCAAGGCTGATTTTTTCCAGTAGATCCTCTTGTTTATGCTCGAATACGTCCGAATGCTCCTGCATCTTTATTAAAGAGTCATAAATTCTCAGTCTTTGATCCATACGGTTTCTCCTTTTGTTTCTTTGGAAACAATGTAATCAAAAGTTTATCATGCTATTGTTTCCTTGTCAACAAAAATTTCATCGGCTTGGATCTACCCATTCCGCCATCTTATGACAAATCTCTTATATTCAGTGACTCCGTTATCATCACGTTTTTTTAACTCATAAAAAATAACACTAAAATAACACCAGCGCGCCAAGACAATTAAACCGAGTGTCATTATCATAAACCATAGAGAAATTGGAGGTTTTTCTATGCAAGTCATCTTTCTTTCCTTACCTGAAACAATTTTTGTTGATATTCTGAGCTGGCTTTTAATTCATTTCAGCCTGGGGTACTGGTGTTCGCGTTTACCCGTTTCAAAATTTGACCCTCAAAAACGCCTTTACCTGACTCAATCCTGGGAAAAGGGAGGGGAGATTTATGAACGCCTCTTTCACGTCCGTTCGTGGAAAAAATTTATCCCGGCGGGCGGCAAACTCTACCCCAATACGTTTTCACTGCAAAAATTATCCACATTAAAAAAGGAATATCTTGAGTTGTGGCTTAAAGAGAGCTGCCGTGCCGAATTCTGTCATTGGATGATGGTATTTCCCGGTTTCCTCTTTTTTTTCTGGAACAGCACGCGCGGCGGCTTGATTATGCTGGCTTATGCCATGTTAAACAATCTCTTCCCGATTGTGATGCAGCGTTTTAATCGCCCGCGTGTACGCCGCCTGATCGAACGATTAACCGCCAGTGAAAAAAATATTTTCCCGGCCAACAGCCATTCACTCAAAGAAGAAAACAAATATGACAAAGAAAAAGTTCTTATTCCTAACTGCTGACGCAGGCTTTGGGCACCGCAGTGCCTCGAATGCCGTCATGCAGGCGTTAAATGATTTACACGGCCGGGATTGTGAATGTCAGATTATCAATCCCGTTTATCAACAATCCGCCCCGTATATTTTTCGCCGTTCTCAAAGCGGTTATGATGCTATGGTGAAAAACAACCCGGTATTGTATAAATTCGGCTACAAGGTCAGCGATTCAATTCCGGCCAGCAACATGGTAAACGGTGTGGCTACCCTGTTTTTATACCGCACCATTCAAGAGATTTTTGCCGACTACCGCCCCGATGCCATTATCTCCACCTATCATATTTACCAGACTCCCCTTAAAACGGTGCAAACTATAAAACGCTGCAACATTCCCACCTTTTTAATTGTCACCGACCTTTCGGATGTGCATAAACTGTGGTTTCAGCGCAGCCCTGAAAAATTGTTTGTGCCTACCAACCGGGTGCGCGCTGAAGCGCTGGCCTGTGGATTTCCGGGTGACAAAATTGTGGTGAGCGGCATCCCGGTGAACCCTGCCATAACGCGTGAAAAACGAACCAAAACTGAAATTCGCCGGGCTTTGGGTTGGCAGCCCGGATTAACCACTGTGCTGGCTGTCAGCAGCCGCCGGGTGGAGCATATGTTTGAGCACCTGCTGGCCATTGATGAAGCCCGGTTGCCCGTTCAACTGGTGGTGGCTGCCGGCGGCGACCGCGATTTATATGATCGGCTTAACCGGCGCAACTGGCAGATGCCGGTGCATTTTTATGATTATGCCGGCAATATCGGTGAGATGATGCTGGCTTCGGATGTCTTAATCTCAAAAGCCGGCGGACTGATCACCTCGGAAGGCCTGGCCTGCGGCCTGCCGATCATCCTGATCGATTCGCTGCCGGGGCAGGAATCGGGCAATATTAATTATGTCTGTCAGAATGGCGCGGGGGTCACGGCAATGGACCCCCGCGAATTGTTGGAGACTTTATCCTTGTGGTTAAAGGACGGGCAAAAAGTCTTAAATGAGGTTGCCTCTTGCTCACGAACGGTGGGAAAACCAGCCGCGGCTTACCAGATAGCCGAAATGGCCTGGCAGGGAACCCTGGCTTATCAACCCCGCGCGACGCACAGCCCCTTGTTTACCGACTTCCCCTGGAATTTGCCGCGGTGAGTCACGTGGATAACGAGAACAGCGGAAAATCTTCACTTCAAAGCCTGATATTTATTGTTTTAGCCCTGGTTTGCCTGGCAATGTTTGTTTCCCGGCAAATGGAATCGGTAGGCGATTTTATTAATCAATCCGGCTGGGTGGGCCTGGTCTTCAGTGTGATTTTGTATGCTTTACTGGGCGCTTCACCCATCCCATCCGAACCCTTTACGATATTAATCACTTCCATTTTTGGTCCCCTGGCGGCCGCCGGAGTGGCCACATTTGGCAATTCGCTGGCGGCCCTGGTTGAGTTTTACATCGGCGGCAAACTGGGAGACGTGACCGATTTTGAACGACGCAAAGCGCAACTGCCTTTTGGGTTGGCCAATTTGCCGGTTGATTCGCCCGCCTTTTTAATTCTGGCGCGTATGCTGCCCGGTTTTGGCCCCAAATGTGTCAGTTTGGTGAGCGGCGTTTACGGCGTGCCCCTCTGGCGTTATCTCTGGACGACCTTTGTTTCATCTCTGCTGGGCGGCCTGGTGGTGGCTTTTGGCGGTTTTGGTCTGTTATCTTTACTGCCCTGGAAATAACCGGGCCTGGTCTGGCTGGAGCAACCTGTGAACGAACTCAATGAGTCTTTTAATCGTGCTGAAGCACACATTTCGGACGTGGTAAACAAACTGCTGCGTCAATGGTCGCAGGTGGTACATAACCCGGCCACCCGCCGCCTGATGTTTAACATTGTCGAACAATCCATTTTGGATAACCTGGATTTCACCCGCAAAAGCTCAAAAAAGAATCCCGGTTTGAATGATGAACATACGGCTTTAAATCTGTGTCTGCTTAAGACGGCCGAACGCACCCTGCTGGATTATGAGTTTTCTGATAGTACACTGCAAGGCCTGCTGGGAATTTTAATTCGCGACCAATTGGTGAATAAAAAAACGCGCAAGGAAAAGGAACGTGCTTTCATGCGTGTGTATGGTCAGGCGCAGCCTTCCTTTTTAATGATTAACCCCGTGCAGCCCGTTTATTCTGCGGAGGGAGGGCAGAAATATGCATGTCTCGACTGGCCGAAATTGGAACGTGTGGTGGCGGAAGCGGAAAATCTGTGGGGAGCCTGCCTGGTGCTGTTGGTGGGGGACGACCTCCTGCTTTATCGTTCGCAGGATAAAGACCTTTTTGATCTGGCGAAAAAACACCCTGCCGTCTTTTTTGTGCTTGTCGTGAACGGCAAGGATTTAACCGATGAAACCTGTGCCCGGCTTAAACAGTGTGGAAATATCAGCCCGGTATTGATTATTAACCCTCCGGTTGAGTCCGTTGATAATCGTTTGGCCATGCAGCGGCTTTATGGTAATGCCATTCCGTTTGGTGTTTTGTTAATCACCACGCGTGATTTTGCCGAAAACCTTTTGTCTACCGCTTCGATCGATTTTATCTTTGGCGCCGGACATGCCTTATACGGCCTGGTTTCTCCGGTGCCTTTAAACGGAATGCCGCCTGAAATGAATGCCATCCCCGGCCCCCCGCAGCGTTTGTGGATCTGGCGCCGTTCACAAGATTTGATGCGCAGCCAGGGAATCTTGTTAATCGACTTTTGGAATTACGGCACCCTGACCGGCGGCTGTCTGGCCGGCGGGGGCTGCGGGTACGGCGGTTATTTTTATATTAACTGGAAGGGTGATATCAGCCCCTGTGTGTTAATGCCTTATGCGGCAGCCAACCTTAACCAGGTATTTGAATCGGGCGGCTGTATCAACGACATCTGGGCTCTGCCTTTTTTTAAATCAATTCGCCAATGGCAGAAAACACAGGGTAAAGATAATCTGTTAACGCCCTGTTTATTCTGGGATCATCAAGCAGATCTTAATCAAATTTTGGAAAATGAATCAGTTTATTGCATGAACGAAGACTTTGCGCCCGTACTACAAGGTTCGTCGTACCGCACATTTCTGGATGAATATTCCCGTATTTTTAGCTCATTGGTTGAATCGACCTGGAAGGAATATTATCAAGGGGGCCATTAGGTATTATTTAATCTGCCGGATGTGGTTAAATTATTGGTAATATTTCATAATCAAAATAAAAAGTCAAATGGTATAATTAACATCGAATATATATTTTAGGTCTAATTACCTGTATTTCTTCGCCGCTTACAACACAAATTGAACAAAAATTGATGCAGGGGGTCATGCATTCAGAAATAAAATGCCCCATTTTATTTGTGCAAAGGAGTTTCAATTTTGTGAACAAGCATTCTTCATTTTCTCACCGCTTAATTCAGCTTTTTATCACAACTCTACTGATCATAGGAATAGCTTTTCAGGTTTTTCCTGCCTACCCCGTGGCAGCCGCAGGAGGTTTGACGGTAACGCCGATAACCTGGAATGTGGTTGGGCTTGATTCCAATAACGTCAATGTCGGTCCAAACAATTTTCCGGTCGGAGTAGAAGTTTGTAACGATACCGGCAGTCCGGTTAACAATGTTCAATCCTATTTTTACTGGGACAGCAGTGATCCCTATATTAACCTGCGCAGCGGATCTTTAAGTTCCTTTACGGGCAGTCATGCCAAAGACAGCCTGGGGGTTGGCGAATGTTATGACTTTTATTATGAAGTCAGCATCACGCGCAGCTCTGCGGCCTATAACCATACCCGTCGTTACCACATCACGGCCACCAGCAATGAAACCGGCGCGACCGTCTATAGCAGCCCCATTCCGCGCGAAATTTTTGTTGAACATCTTGTTTCGCAAAACCGTAACGGTACAACCTCGGTTGATTATAAAGAAGAAAGTGCCGGTTCTTATACCAACGTGCCCAATGGTGGAACCATGACGCTTTATATTGGTGGAACCTATGATATTAAATTAACCGGTTTCACCGCTACGCAGGGATACAACCAGCTTGAGAGTTTCATCAACATCCCCAATACGGTATTTCAGGTTAACTCGGTTACTTCGACATATTCATCCGGGACGAGCCCAACCGAAACACTTTACGCCGATGCCTGCGGTTGGGATAACGATCCGCTCAGCCCGACTTACCGTTCCTGCATTGTCAGTGATAATAAAAGCGGCGGTAATACGGTTACCAATACTTATAACATCACCATTATCAGCAGTTCTGCCAGCAGTTCAAGCCTGACAACCCTGTTGTATGATTTTTCCGGCAGTAGTTATCACTATAATGCCGACTTTACTTCTTCCGGCCGGACTGTTTCCATTGTCGACGCAGTCGGCTCGCTCCAATTTTCGAAAAGTTTCAGTCCGGCTATCCTTACGGCCGGCGCTTCCACGACATTAACATTTACCATTCATAACCCTACGGCAGGTAGTATCAGCAATGTTAACTTCACCGATAATTTACCCACTTCGCCGGGAGCGATGAAGGTGGCTGGAACGCCCAATGCGTCTACCAGCGGCTGCGGTGTTTCTCCGACCTGGGCCCCGTTAGCCAACGATACCACACTCTCATTTGCGAATGGCAGCATTGCGGCCGGGGGAACCTGTACCATCAGTGTGGATGTAACCACCGCTGCCACTCCGACCAGCGGCACCTACAACAACACCACGAACAATCTTTTTGCCAATGGGGTTGACTCCGGGCTCACTGCCAGCGCGTCTGTGACGTTATCCCAGACCGGCACGGGAGGAACAACCTGTACCAATACGGCCACCCTGGCAAAATGGACATTTCCAAGCACGGCTTTCACCAGTCCGGGGTCCCTGTCGGCTCCAACGCAAGACACATCCCCAAAACTGGTTACCGGCACAGCTTCAGTAGCCGGTAGCGTGGCCGGGGTAACATCGTCGACAACCGACAGCAATACCTCAGATGGTTCCTATGCCTGGGTCACAGACCATTGGCCCAACAGCGGCGCGCCCAACGCCACCAACTATTTACTTTTCACCGTCCCTCAGACGGGTACGCCATATGATGAAGTGTCCATCAATTTTTCCTACAAGTTGGGCTCCAGTTGGGCCAATCCGACTACCCTTTATGTTGACTATAACAATAATGGCGGCTCCTATACTTCGCTTTCAAGTTTCAGTATTACGGACGTCGTTTATCATAACACCGGCACTTTAAAAGCCACCACGACCGGTTCCAGCAGCTCGGCTTTCAGAATTAATTTGACGAGATCGCCCAATAACAACGGGCAGGTATTTATCGATGATGTGACAATCACGGCCTGTACACAATACGGTTCTCCATTACCACCGACTCTTCAAAAGAACTTCAGCCCGAGCGCGGTTGCAGTTAACCAGGTTGATTCGACCCTGACCTTCTCCATTGGCAATCCCAATGGTTCCAATTTGACCGGAGTGAATTTTACGGATACCCTGCCGGATGGCTTGCTTATTGGCACTTCTACCACTGCTTCTTTAAATGGCAGCGGCTGCACAGGCACCCTGACAGCTACGGCAGGCACCACCACCATCTCTTTAACCAATGCTACGATTCCCTCTACAGACTGTACAATCACTGTGCCGGTCAAAGCCACCGCCGAAGGCACTTATACCAATCTCAGCGGTTATATCTCTTCAACCGAGGGCGGCACCAATACCAATAATTATGATGATGCCACCTCCCCCGGTCGAGGCATGTCCACGCTGACTGCCTTGCTGCCGCCTTCCATTTCGAAACTGTTCCCCACGCCCATTCTGGCCGGGGGCACCTCGACTCTGACTTTTAATATTGTCAACCCCAATACCAGTACGGCGCTCACCGGGGTAGCCTTTTCGGACACCTTCCCCACCTCGCCGGGAGCCATGACGGTGGTTAATCCGGCTGTGTACTCAACCACTAACTGTGGTTCGCCCAGTTATACACCGGTTGCCGGGGCGGGCTCCATTTCCTTCAGCGGCGGCACCATCCCCGCCGGTGGAACCTGCAAGGTCACCGTTAATGTAACCGCCCCGACGGCCGGTACTTACGCCAATACGACCGGCAGCGTTTCTTCGACCAATGGCGGAACGGGTAATACTGCATCGGCCAACCTGCTGGTTAACCCGGCTACACCTTCACTGAGCCTGCAAAAACAAATCAGCACCTCGTCCAGCGGGCCGTGGAGTAAATATATTACGGTGAGCGGCGGCACCCCCATTTATTATCAGTTCACCGTTGAAAACACCGGCAATGTGGCGTTGACATCCATCTCTGTCAGTGATGCGAATATATCCACTTCTGGCTGTAGTTTTACAACCCCATTGGCGGCAGGTGATACAACTACCTGTGTGGTTGGCCCGATTACATCACAATCCACACTGGGAACATATACCAATTCGGCTACGGCTCAAGGTTCTTATTCGAGCACACCTTATACGTCGTCGCCTTCCACGGCCAGTTATGCGCTGCCTGCACCCGAGCTCAGTGTTTATAAAATGAATGACACCAGCGGCAGCCTCTTGACGGGCGGAACGTTTAACTGGACGCTGACGGCTCGCAACAGCAAATATGCTACGGCAGCTTCTTTTGCTGACGGAGAAACCATCCTGTTGGACACGTTGCCGGCGGGGCCAACCTATGGTTCCGTTAGTTATACGGCCGGGGCGATCGCGCCGACCGGTACGATTAATTGTTCGATTACTGTCGGAGTATTAACCTGCAAGGCCAGTGGTGCGGTAACCCTGGGCGCCGGCGCTTCTTTTGATGCCAGTTTCAGTGTCACACCTTCGTCTGCCACAGACCTGAGTAATACGGCAATTATTGACCCCGGTAACCTGATTTCCGAAAGTAATGAGAATAATAACAGTTATACCGATGCGGTTTCTGTTAATTCCCCATCAACGCCTGATTTAAGAATTGCCAAGTCCAATAACGTTTCGGGTTTAAGCAGCACCGGCGACAATTTCACCTGGTTCTTAACCGCTTCCAACAGTGGTACGGCTGCGGCTACATTTAGCAGCGGGCAGACTATTTTGACCGATACCCTGCCGGTAAATGCCACTTATAGCAATCTTTCGGTGGGGGCTTTAACGAATGTAAGCGGGAATGTGGCCTGTTCCATTAGTAGTGGGACTTTAACCTGTTCGGCCAGCGGCGGTTCGGTGGTTATGGACAGCAGCAGCAGTTTTACCGTCAGTTTTACGGCAACACCCACTGCCACTGGAAATCTGATTAACAGTGCTACGATTGACCCCAACGGCAACATTTCTGAAAGTAATGAAACCAATAACACCGCTTCAGATACGGTTTCCGTAGCCGGCAGCTTTTCGGCTGAACTCGGCATTACCAAAACCGATGGCGTCAGCACGGTGGGCTATAACGGTGTGGTTAACTACACCATTACGGTCAGTAATCATGGGCCAAACAGCGCCAACGGTGCTATTTTTAAAGATGCTCTGGCGACCGGGATTAATGTAACCGGCGTTACCTGCGGCAGTGCAGCGGGTGGAGCTGCTTGCCCCAGCGGAGCCAATACGACCGTTTCTCTGATGCAGGGCAGCGGTATTGTGATTCCCACGCTTCCCAATGGCGGCAGCGTTGTTTTTACAGTCACGGCAAGTATTACGGCCAGCAGTGGCACGGTTACCAATACGGCCACCATTGATCCGCCTGCCGGTGTAACCGACCCGGGTGGTTGGGCTTATCCCAATTCAGCTACAGACGTTGATACGCTGACCTCGCTGCCGGAATTAGCCATCACTAAAAGCAATAATACCAGCGGAAACGGGGTAATTGGCACACCTTTTACCTGGACGATTACGGTGACTAACACCGGAACTGCTGATGCCACATTTACGGATGGTTGGAAGATTATCACAGATACCTTGCCGGCCAATGCCACTTACGGCACACCGACAGTAAGCGGCACACCGGTAAATATTACCAACTCGGCCAATATTTCCTGTTCCATTACGACCGGAGTGCTTACATGCAGCGCCAGCGGCGCGGATGTAACAGTGGGAGCGGACACGGGCAGTTTTAGCGTCAGCTTCACGGCTACGCCGACGGCATCCGGTACATTAAGTAATACGGCTGCGGTGGACCCCGATACGCATATTACCGAGAGTAATGAAAGTAATAACTCTTCAACGGCTGATGTGGTGGTTGTTTCGGCGGTGGCCAGCCCTGATTTGACCATTAGCAAAACAAACGACACCAGCGATGCCGGTGTGTTGGGAACGGCCTTTACCTGGACGATCACTGTGAATAACACCGGAACTGCTGCCGCCACATTTACGGATGGTTGGAAGATTATCACGGATACTTTGCCGGCCAATGCCACCTATGGCACACCGACAGTGGGCGGCACACCGGTGAATATTACCAATTCGGGCAATATTTCTTGTTCAATCGCGACCGGGGTGCTTACTTGCAGCGCCAGCGGCGCAGCTGTAACGGTTGGGGCCGGTACGGGCAGTTTTAACGTGAGCTTCACGGCAACACCGCAAGCCACCGGCGACCTTGCCAATACTGCAACCGTGGACCCCGATACGCATATTACCGAGAGCAGCGAAAGTAATAATACGGCTGCGACCAATACGGTAACAGTCGCGGCGCCTAATTTGACCATCAGCAAAACCAATAACACCAGCGGCAATGCTGTGGTGGGTACGCCTTTCACCTGGACGATTACGGTCAGTAATAATGGCAATTCGGCGGCTGTGTTTGCCAGCGGTCAAAGAATTGTGACCGATACCTTGCCCAGCGGGCCGACTTATGGAACACCCTCGACCAATGTTTCGGGTATTACGGGAACCGTCTCGTGTAGTATTGTCAGTACAACGCTGGATTGTACGGCCAGCGGTGGTTCGGTAACGATTGGAGCCAGCCAGAGCTTTACCATATCTTATTCGGTAACGCCGGCTACAACGACTTCTTTGTCCAATTCGGCTGTGGTAGATCCGGATGGTCAAATTACTGAAAGTAATGAAGACAGCGATGATAATTCTACTTCCAACACGGTGACTGTTTCGGCAGCCAGCGGTACTATCAGCGGAACGGTACGTTTGGATAACAATGGTGATGGCACGATCCAGGGCGGCGAGACAGGGGTTGTGTCAGGCGTCACCGTCACGCTAACGGGAACCGACAGTCATGGTAACCCGGTTTCCATGACGACCACCACCAATGGCAGCGGTCAGTATTCTTTCAGCGGCGTGCCCGCCGGCAGTTACACCATTACGGAAACCGACCCGAGTGGTTATGGATCGACCGGAGATACCCAGGGCACCAATGACAATAAAATTAACCTTACATTGACTTCCGGACAGACTTCCATTAATAACGATTTTCTGGATGCACAACTTGGGTCTATCAGTGGCCAGGTTCGCAATGATGTTGATGCGGATGGCGATTTGAGCGATACGGAAAATGGCCTGGCCGGGGCAGTGATTGAACTGCGAAGCTCGTCCTGTACAGCCGGGGTTAATTGTCCGACGGTCACCACTACATCAAGCGGTACCTTTACCTTTAACTCACTTTTACCGGGCAGTTACACCCTGGTGGAGACCAACCCGAGTGGCTACACTTCAACAAAAGACACGAATGGCACCAATGATGACCAAATCGCCGTTACTTTACTTTCGGGTGCTACTTCTACAGGGAATGATTTCCTGGATTATTTGCCGGCTTCCATTTCCGGGATAGTCTGGGAGGATACAAACGGCGATGGCAGCAAACAAAGCGGCGAAGGTACGTTACTTTCAGGCGTGACGGTGCGCCTTTATACGGATCCCAACGGGGACGGAGACCCGTCAGATGGTGTGTTGCTTGATACCAAAACCACCAATGCAAGCGGCGCTTATTCATTTACAAACCTGACCGCAGGAAATTATGTGGTTATTGAAACGGATCCGGCCGGTTACACCAGCACCACCGCCAACAGTCTGAAGAGAACTTTAACCGCCGGGGGGAGTGCCACGGCAAACTTTGGCGATTTATACATTTCTTCCTCCCTGGGCAGCGGAACCATCCAGGGCACGGTGATCAATGACTTAAATGGCGACGGCGTGCAGGATACGGGAGAGTTGCCGATCAACGGCGTAGTCGTTACTTTATATGATGCCAATGGCAATCAGGTGGGCACACCCTTTACAACGGGATCTGATGGAAAGTATAGTTTCAGCGGATTGCCCCCCGGCCGTTACCGGGTCGTTGAAACCGACCCCGGTGGATATGGCAGCACCACATTAAATAATGTCGATGTTTACCTGAGCGGCAGCCAGACTTTAACGGTTGATTACCTCGATCAAACCGGAACTGCCAATATTGCCGATCCCGCTGTTACCAAAAGCGGCAGTCCCGAAGCGGCTTCCGTTGGCGACCAGGTGGTATACACCATCACCGTGGGTAATACAGGTGATTTGACCGCCACGGCTGTGGTCTTAACCGATACCAAACCCGATTTTATTGATATCCTTTCGGTTCTGATCAATCCCAACCCGGGATTAACCCCGGTTTATAGTGGAAATACATTTACGATTAATTTCGGTGATGTTGATCCGGGTGATTTTTATACGGTTACGGTTGTGACCCGAATTAACAGCCTGGGGCAGCCTCCGGGAGGCAGTAATACGGTGGCGCTTTCGACCACTTCAACGGCAACCGACCGCTCGGCTAATAACAATGCCAGTGCCGGGCTGACGGTCAGGGCATCCAACAGCGGCGGCGGAACCGGCGATGCGGCGATCCCCGAGACCGGTTTTGCACCGGGCAGGCTTACAATGCTGCCGCCTCAGCCGTCTGATACCCTTTATGCCAATGCAGATATGTTTTTGGAAATCCCTGATATGAATGTTTTGGTGCCTGTGGTGGGTGTGCCTGTGAACAAACACAGTT
>JAJTBH010000537.1 GCA_021287005.1 Anaerolineae bacterium | reverse complement strand
TGGAGCAGGTGTTAATTAACCGCAGCCTGGCGCGCGAAATCAACCGAACCAGTCTGCTGCCGCAAATTATTGAATCGATCGACCAACAAAAAGATATACATTCATTGCTGCGCATGATTACCGAAGCCATGCTGCTTAATTTTAACTTTAAAACCGGCCTGGTTGGCAATCGTTACCATAATCAGGTCAGCCTGGTTACCGTCGTTGGGGCTTTGCCGGCTTATGCCACCCCCGAAACCTGGATGGGGCAGCATAACCCGCTGCGGCAGGCGTTGCAGGACGGCCTGGTTAATGTGGTTAAAAACGTACATGACGTCGACGGTGATTGGGCGAAATCGCCAATGATCCGTTCGCTTGATGCGCAGAGTTTTGTCTGCCTGCCTTTCGTTATGGATGTTGATCAGACGGCGGGGATACTTTTAATCAGCGATAAGGCTTCGCCGGCGTTGATGGATGAAGATATACACCTTTTTGAGCGGATCGTGCATCTGGTCAGCGTGCGCTTAAAACAATTACAAATTTTAAATGAAACCGAAAAACGGCTGAATGAAGTCAACCTGCTGCTTGACTTTACCCAGAATTTAACCCAACCGGGTGAAAGTGTTTCATCTTTAACTCCGCAAAGAATTTTAAACCGGCTGCTTGAAACCATGCTGCGCGTGATGCCCAATGCCCAGGCCGGTTGGGTGGCGATGTGGGATTTGCAGGAACAATGCCTGACGCCGGTGGTAACCACAGGTTTTGTGGACCCGGCCAGCTTCTTAAAAGTTAAATTCAGAGATAATCCAAATTTTGCCGAAAATTTGCTGCCCCTGCAAATTTATTATTCCGGCCTGCCCTACCGGGCAGAGGAAATTCATTTTGCTCAAGATTATCGCCTGCCCTCCAGCGATTTGATTTTATACGATCAAGCCACCAACCAGCGTGTGCCTGAATCGAGCATGTTCGTTCCTTTCCACCAGGGCGATAAGATATCGGGCGTTCTGGTATTGGATAATTATGAAATTGATGCGGCGTTTTCCGAGCAAAATGAAACACTGGCAATATCTTTGATGCATCAGGCCGTATTGGTCCTTGAAAACGCGCGTTTATTTGGCGAAGCGGAAGAACGCACCACGCAGCTTAAGCACCTGACCAATGCTTCGGCGGCCATCAGTTCCAGCCTGAATACCGGCGAATTGATGGATAAAATTTTATACCAGTTAAAAAGCATTTTGCCATTTGACACGGCGACGTTATGGATGCGCGATGAAGATGAACTGGTCATTGCCTCGGCGGCCGGTTTTGATGACAACCTGAGCCGGATTGGCCTAAAAGTTTCCATTGAAGACAGTATTTTATTCCGCGAAATATTACAGACCGGGGATGCCATTCTGGCTCCCGATATTCGCCTGGACCGGCGTTTTCCGGCTCTGTTGGAACCGGAGAACCTGTGCTGGCTGGGTATCCCGCTAAAAACATCCAGTAAGCTGATCGGTATGATTGCCCTCGAAAAAAAGGAGGCCGGTTTTTACAGTATCGACCAGGTGCAGATTTTGCAGACTTTTGCCGGTCAGGCTGTGGCAGCCCTTGAAAATGCACGGCTTTATGAGGAGAGCGAAGACCGAGCGGTGGAATTAAATTTGCGCACCCAGCGTTTATCCATTCTGGATCAACTTTCATCGGAACTGGGCGCATTAATTGACGTGGACGCCATTTTAAATGCCACCTCGCAGCAATTGTTAAGCGCATTAAACGTCAACGCTATTGGTGTGGCTGTGGATGATGAAGACGGCGTTTTTATCAAATTACATATTCCGGACAGCCGCCAGTTAAAACTGCCGCTGCGATTGCCCCAGGCGGACTTGTTTGAAAATTTAAAAGAAAGCCGGGGCATTTTTATCAGCAACAACCCGGGCACTGAAGAAGACCTGGCGGATATATATGATTTTTATTTTGCCGGACTTGGCACACGATCGTTGTTAATGATTCCATTAATCATTACCGGGCGCGTTTATGGTTGGTTATTGGTGCAAAACAATATTCCATACCGGTTTAATATGCAGGAAATCGAACTGGCCCGTACAATTTGTAATCAGGCGGCGCTTGCCATTCAAAAATCGAGCCTGTTGGAAGAAACAAGGCGATTGAGCGCCGATCTGGAACGGCGTGTCATAGAACGAACGACAGAACTGCAAAAAGAACATCAATA
>JAJTBH010000536.1 GCA_021287005.1 Anaerolineae bacterium | reverse complement strand
AACTGTCCGCTGCCTGAAAACCTTCCCGGCCATTGGAAGAGTATTATTTCAAAACAGGCTTACTCCTCCCCCGGGTTTCAGGCAGAGACGCGATATTCATCATGGAACACATACAACACATTGTAAACATACGTATCACTCGCTTTTTTATTTTATTGATGACAGTGATTATATAAATCCGCTGTCACTTCGTCAATTTTTATTTTCCATAAATGCTTACAAAAATTACAGGCATTATTGCCTGTTTTTTACCTTTACACTCTGTTTAATCCGGCGCGCCAACTGGCGGCAGGCATCTGCGCAAATTTTCACATGCGCTTCAGCGTGGGCAAGCGTGATCGAGCCTTTTCCATCCAGAATATACACATCTTGCAGCAGCAAGCCCGGATGTAAAAGGGCTTTTAAAGACAGGTCGCAAACCTGCGGGTCGTTAACATGCTGAGGTCCATTGATGATTGTTTCTGGTAAAAACGGAAAAACCAGGTTAAACAGAGAACTGTCCGGCAAATCCGGGCTGTTTCCCGTGCAAACGGCATAAATACCTTCAGAGATAAAAGCTTCGCTGATGGCCGCACGGGCCGTCTGACCCAGTGCAGCGATATAGGGGTAAACCTGTTTTTCATGAGTCACCAGGTAATCGATCATGGCACGGGCAGCCAGCATGGAGGCCGGATGGCCGCTGTAGGTGCCGCCCGAAAACCAGGCGCGCGATGGATGGCCGCTGCCGGCCAGATCCAAAATTTCTCGTTTACCGGCCACGGCCGCCACCGGCATGCCCCCGCCGATAATTTTTCCCAACGTCATTAAATCGGGTTTTACGCCATACAACTCACCCACATCACCGGCGCGAAAACGAAAACCGGTAATCACCTCATCAAAAATCAAAACCACCCCGTAATATTGGGTCAATTCGCGCGCAGCCGCCAGGTATGCACGGGTGGCCGGAATAAAACCGCCGCTGCCGACCACCGGCTCAAGAATAAAACAGGCTAAACGATTGCCGTATTTTCGAAAATGTTTTTGTAACTGGTCCAAATCGTTAAAATCGGTTTGCAGGGTGGCGTAATTTAAAGCGGCGCGTGCGCTTCGAGCTTCGGGTTGTTTATACCCGGCTCCGGGAACAAACTTAACCCCGCTCAGCCCCCACACATGCCCACCGTGCCAGCCGCCGCCCACCTTCATGACCAGTTCCTTATGGGTGTATCCGCGGGCCAGCATGATGGCATACTGGGTGGCCAGGGTGCCGCTGGTGGTAAAACGAACCGCTTGCGTGCCGGTTTGGGCACACAACTTTTCAGCCACTTCAATTTGCAAAAGGTCGGTAAAACCGGTTTGCAGTCCGAAACCCCGGTTAAAAGCGTCCGCCAGAACCGCGTTGACGACCTGCGGTGAATGACCGAGAATATTGGCAAAATGCCCCTGCCAGAAATCGACGATTTTATGATCATCCTCGTCATACACACAGGCCCCCCGGGCGTCTTTAATTCGCGGGGGGAAAGGCGGCGTCAGACGAATGGCATGGCTGCCGCCATCAACCAAATGGTGGCGCGCCCTGACCTGCAAAGCGCCTGAACGCGGTGCATAAGCCTCATATTCTTGCAGCAGTTCATCCAGTAAGGTTTCGTTCATCGTTTTATCCCCGGTTATTAACCAGTTTATCACATGCTTCTTTTATTGTAATAATCTTTTTTGCAAAATTAAAACGAATATAACTGCCCTGCGAGTTAATCCCGGTGTAAAAACTGGAGCCCGGCACACCGCCCCCCCCCACTTCACGGGCCAGAAATTCGGCAAAATGGCGGCCCCGACTTCGGGCGGGGTCGGGATATTTTTGTCCATTCCAATTAATTCGAATATAGTCGGCCATAACATAATCAGCGCCATCCGGCTTAAGATCGGTGAAAACGGCTTTGGCTTCGTCCAACGCGTCCAATAAAATCGTCCTGCGCTGTAAATATTACTGCTGCATGGCGGAACAATCAGAAGCGGGTAAAGACAAATTGCCATAAGTTAAAGGGGATTGATTATTCATCATTCATTTCCACTGACCGTAAAAGGTTTGTACCGGTCGCTCCCGCTCGAACGACCGGTACAATTTTAAAAGAAGGGAGGAAGATGCGAAAAGCCTGGATATTACGCCTTCTGTAAGGCCTGGTCGAGATCCCAGAGGATGTCTTCAATATCTTCAGTGCCGATGCTCAAAC
>JAJTBH010000017.1 GCA_021287005.1 Anaerolineae bacterium | reverse complement strand
GACGATCACTTTAGCCACTTCAGGTGACTCGCCGCTGATTTTTCCATTTTCCAGTACATAGGCATAAGGCGCCTCAACGGCATAACCGATGCGAATCACCCCTTTTTGTTGCAGATCAGTTAATGATTGATCGTTTGTGGCAGACCGAAAAAAGGGTAAAGTGGAAAAAAAAGCAACCAGCAGAATAAAAAAAATAACGATAATTAATACTTTTTTCATTTTCCTAACGTGCCTTTAAGGTGGCCTATGTGAAAAACGAAAAACAATCCACCTGCAAACCGTTTAAAAAATCAAAGACCAACCCTGAATCAACTATACAATACTTTATTACGATCTACAATAGAGTACTATCTCCGCTTTACTCCGGTCTTTTAATTCAGCACATCGTAATAAATCAATAAGATGAAATAATAAATTTCATAAATATGATATGATTGCTGATATTTTTACTCGTAACAGGAATAAACCATGCAAAAAATTTTTCAATCCGCCTTGCTGGCAGTCCTTGATGAAACTTTTGAACACTTTCATGATTTTTATCTGGACGAAGGCACATCGCTCTTTGAGACTCTGGAAACCATCAGCGCAGCCCAGGCCTCCTTACCCGTTTCAAAAGATTGCGCCAGCATCGCAGCGCATACGGATCATATTCGTTATTTTCTGGATGTGCTCGAACAGGAATTATTGGGATTGCCCATTGAGCCGGATTGGATGGATATCTGGCAAAACCGGCGCCAGGTAACACAGTCGGAATGGCAGAGTATTAAATATAATCTGCGCAGCAGTTACGAACGCATTCTGAAACTTTTAAAAAAACCGGGCCTGTTCGACAACGAAAAAAATGTCGGCAGGGCGCTCTCCATTCTGGCGCACAGCGCCTACCATCTCGGTGAAATTCGCCAATCTTTATGCCGTTTCAGATAAATGAGTGGTAAAAATTAAACAACAGCCCCGCCCTGGTCAGGGGCGGGGTTGTCGTGACAAGTATTAAAAATCAAGAGGCAAATTTGTCTCAGATCTTAATCATCGGCTCGTTTGCCAAGCATTGAATCGAGGCTAAAGAGTGCGGTGACCGAATCGCCGGCCTTCTTTAACCATTCCACAATTTCGCTGGCATTCTTTTCTTCTTCCACCTGTTCGTCGACAAACCAGTTTAAGAAACTCTGGCTGGCGTAATCGTTATTTTTTACGGCAATGCTGTAAAGCAAATCGATGCGGGCCGTTACGCTTTTTTCATGTTCCAGAGCCTGTTCAAAGATCGCCAGGGCGCCTTTAAAATCAGACTGGGGCTGGTCAATCGCCTGCAAAACAACCCGTTCGCCACGATCATTAATATAACCAAAAAACTTCATGGCATGTTCCTGCTCTTCTTTGGCCTGAATTTTCATCCAGCGCGCAAAACCGGGCAGGTTGTTGGCCTCAAAATAAGCCGACATAGACAGATACAGGTAACCTGAATAAAGTTCCAGCTTAATCTGGGTATTCATTTCATCCAATAAATTTTTGCTAAACATATCGTTTCCTCCGGTGTTTATATTGTACTGCAATGTTCATTTTGATAATAGCGCCTGGCATTCCGGGCAAATGCCAAAAATATCCAGTCGTTGATTAACCAATTTATAACCGTGCATCTCGATAATTTTTTGGGTAAACTGACCGACCCCTTCCACTTCCGGGTCCAGAATCGATTTGCAGTTGACACAAATCAGGTGCGCGTGCGGCTCCGTGACCACATCATAACGGTTGGAACCGTCGTTAAAACCCAGTTCAACCACATGGCCGGTTTCTTTTAATACCAGCATGGTTTTATAAACAGTGGCCAGGCTGGTGGTCGGAAAATCTTTATGCACCTGTTCGTAAATTTGTTCGGCTGTGGGATGGGCTCTGTTGGATAACAGCACACCCAGAATAGCCAGACGTTGCGGCGTTAAACGCAGCCCTTGCTCGCGCAGGCTTTCAGCCATTTGATTAACTCGTGTTTCCAGATTCATTTCCATAGCCGCTATCCAATATTTTTATTTATAAATAATTATTATCAACTAATAAGTATTATACACGATAATTTGTAAAATTCAAGGAAATAACTGTGCCGAGAGATGATTATACTCAAAATCAGCCCATCGGTTTTAATTTTAGGTACAAGAAAAAAACTATTTTAGAGATTCAATCTTAAGTACGATGTTTTCCGCCTTTGGAGCCGTTATAGTAATTTAAAAGAATCTCGCACCGCCATTCGTTAATGAATTTAATCCAATCGACAAGGATTAACGGAAAATGACATCTTACGCTTCTTATAAACAACAGGTGGTTGATATCTGCCGCCAACTGGTTGAAAAAGGTTTTCTGGCCGGCACCGGAGGGAATGTTTCGGTGCGTATTCCTGCCGAAAAAGCTTTTGCCGTAACGCCTTCCAATTATGATTACATGAAAATGAATCCCGACGACATCTGCATCCTCGCGCTGGATACCAGAGTTATTGAAGGAAACTTAAAACCTTCCATTGAAAGCAGCCTGCACGCCGCTATTTATGAAACCCGCCCGGATGCCAATGTGGTCATTCACACCCACCAGATTTACGCCAGCGCCTTTGCCCTGATTAACCAGCCCATTCCGGCTTTATTTGACGAACAGGCCCGCTTTTTGGGGCGTTCGGTTGAAATCGTTTCTTATGCACCTTCGGGAACTGCCTTTCTTAAGAAAAACATTGTGGCAAAACTGCGCAACCACTGCAACGCTTACATTCTGCAAAACCACGGCGCCGTCTGCCTGGCCGATACGGCCGAGCGCGCCATTTTTAACGTGCAATTGCTCGAAAAATGCGCCCTGACCTACTTGCTGGCGTTGTGTACCGACAAAAAAGTATCCCGCATCCCCCTGGTGGTGCGTGAAATCGCCGTCAGCAAATTACGAAAAGACCAGGAAAAAGCTGCCTCACCGAAATAAAACCCGCAGACATGGAGACAAACCCAATGGAAGAAAATAACATTCACGGATTATGGCCCGAAACCGGGATAATTTATGCAAAGCTGAATGAGCTGATTAAACAACCGCTGCACCGGGTGCGCCGCGATAAAATGGAGAACTACCTAGCCTATTTTGAACAGCAGTGCAAACGTTCCAAAGATCTGACCGATCAAGCCAAACAATTTATTCCCGGCGGTGTGCAGCATAACCTGGCTTTTAATTACCCCTTCCCGCTGGCCGTCGATAAAGCCGAAGGCGCCTATATGTGGGATGTGGATGGCAACCGCTATATCGACTTTTTACAGGCGGGCGGGCCCACCATTCTGGGCAGCAACTATGCTCCGGTACGCGAAAAAATATTTGAACTGCTGCAAAGCTGCGGTCCGGTCACCGGTCTTTTCCACGAATATGAACTGCGCCTGGCCGAACTGGTTAATCGGTATATGCCTTCCATCGAAATGCTGCGAATGTTTGGTTCGGGTACCGAATCGGTCATGGCGGCCATTCGCGCCGCGCGCGCCCATACCGGCAAAAAGAAGGTTATTAAAGTAGGCGGCGCTTACCACGGCTGGAGCGACCAAATGGTATACGGTCTACATATTCCCGGCACGGGCGGTTTTGAAGCCGCCGGCATTCCCGGTGGAAGCCGCAGCCACACCCAGGAGTTTTACCCCAACGATCTTAACCATCTGCGCCGCCTGTTGGTGCGCAACCGCCTGATCGGCGGCGGCACGGCAGCCGTTATCCTTGAACCGGTGGGACCTGAAAGCGGCACCCGCCCGGTTTATGCCGATTTTAACCGGAATGTACGCGAACTTTGCGACGAATTTGGCGCCTTGTTGATCTTTGATGAAGTTGTCACCGGTTTTCGCCTGGGTCTGGGCGGCGCTCAGGCCGTTTTTGGCGTGAAACCCGACCTGACCGTTTTTGGCAAATGTATTACCGGCGGTTACCCAATGGCCGGTGGTCTGGGCGGGCGGCGCGATGTGATGCTGCACCTCTCGGCTGGCATTGGCGGCACCGGCGAACGGGCTTATGTGGGCGGTACGCTTTCGGCCAACCCGTTAAGCTGCGCCGCGGGTTATTATGCCTTGCAAGAGATGGAGCGCACCCATGCCGCCGAAAAAGCAGCCAGCGCCGGGGCGCGTCTCTGCCACGGCCTGGTAGAAATCATCGAGCGCCATCATCTGCCCTTTGTGGCCTATCACCAGGGTTCCATCGTCCATCTTGAAACGTCCGGAGTAATGCTGCTTGATTTTAAAAACCCGCTCAAGATTGCCCGCGAAATGAAACCGCGCAAACATATGATTGAAGAAATGGGGGCAGCCTATATGTCGCAGGGCATCATCACCCTGGCCGGCAGTCGCATGTATACCAGCATGGCCGACACCGATGAAATTATCGATGACGCCTTAAACCGCTTTGAAAGCGTTTTAACCAGCGTTGAGTTGTAATCACAAATTGTTATTAAATCCCTTTAAACAAAAAAGTTCCACTTTTACAAGTGGAACTTTTTATTTTAATCAATCGTGTTTTAATAACGGCCGTTGCCGCCGCCGCGGCGATTATTGCCGTAGCTGTTATTGTTATTAAAGGAACGACCACCGCCACGATTTGAGTTTTCTTCACGCGGGCGAGCAGCGTTGACCACCAGCGGGCGTCCACCAACTTCTTTTGAATTAAACAGGGTGATGGCTTTCTGAGCTTCAGCCTGTGAGCCCATCGTAACAAATGCAAAACCTTTGGGGGCGTGTGTATCACGATCTTTAATCAGATCCACTGAAACAACCGTACCCGCTTCCGCGAACAGTGTTCGTAACTGTTCTTCACTCGTCTCATAAGACATATTGCCTACATACAATTTTACTTCCAAGGTATTTCCTCTGCTTTCCAGAAACGCAGACATATGTTAATAAAAATGTCGCCATCGTTATAAAAAAGATGACGACTCATTCGAAACATACGTCTATTTATAAGATAGAAATAGTATACCACAAATTTATCTTATTGATCATAAAAAACTAAAAAAATATTTCATATTTATTGATTAAGTTAATCGCTTAAAAACGAAAACCCAGCAGATTCCAGGCGTTTAACCAGCCGGCAAAAACCAACATAACCGCCAAAATTAATCCATAATGAATCCGGCCGGCAAGCCCCATGCGTCTGCCGTCCCGTTTAAAAAACAGCACCACCGATGCCAGAGCCAGCCCCAGGCCGGTCAACGGCGTTGCCAGGCTGATCACCAGCATGGGCGTCACGCCGTATAAATAGGATGTTTCCACGACAATGGAAATGCCCATTAACAGGGGAAAAATCAGCATCAAAACACAGGCCGCCGCCAGCAAACCAAAAACCCATTTTCGGCGGCTCTTAAGCCCGCTTAACACTAATCCCGATAAAAACACCAGTTCGCACCCTGCCGCCAACAACAATGCAAAAGACTGGCTTTCATACCAGGCTGTTTTAATATAGGCGCGGTAAGGATTGTTATTTATAAAAAGGTATTGCACCTGTCCATCGGTATCGCGTGCAAAAACCAGATCACCGGGGCTGTTTCGATCGCCGTTTTCCCGGCGCAGTGTATCCACAGCGATCGGTACCCAGTTGAGTGCCGGCAAACCGCCCTGTGAATGATAGCTGCCGTCTGCCTGGCGCTGAATGCTGATATCGGCATAATCCGGGGCAAACAGGCTGAAAGCGCGCGCAAAACTGCTCTCAAACATGCGCGTTGAGCGATAATTTCCGGCAAGATCGTCATTCCCGGCTGCAGAAATTACGGGGTTGGTTTCAACCGGGTAAAAACGTTCCATAAAAGCCAGCAGTAAATGTTCGCCCGGGGCGGCCTGTCCGTTGCTATTGTAAACCGCATAAATACCCAACCCGTTTTCTGGTAAAAGCGCCAGCAGGCTGTTATAAGAGGCCGGCACCATGCCGTTATGTTTGATAATCCGTTGTTCGTTGAGGGTAACTTCGGCAAATCCGTAAGCCATGCCGTTTACCCGTTCATCATGGGCAAACAGGCGGCTGTGCATTAAACGGGCAGTCTGTTCTTCCATTATTTTTTGGCCGTTATACTGCCCGTTCTGTAAATGGGCAATCATAAAATGGGCCATATCATTAACCGTCGTGCTGCTTGAGCCGGCCGGCGCTGCGCGCACAAACAGGCGGGCAGCCGGGCGGCAGGTTTGCTCATCGCACGTATACGGCAGCGCCAGGTTTTTATTAATTTCCGGGCTTAACTGCTGGCGAAACGTGCTGTGAGGCATATCCAGCGGTTTAAAAATATTTGCTTCGATATAATCTTCAAAAGGCATACCGGAAACCCGCTCAACGATATAACCGGCCAGGGCGGCGCCATAATTTGAATATGCCGAAAGTTTACCGGCCGGGCGCACTCGCAGCGGGATATTAGCGGCCAGGTACTCTCCCAGAGAACTTATATCTTCTACACGCCGGGCAAATATAAACGGTTTATCTTCAAATCCGGCCGTGTGTGCCATCAGATGGCGTAGTGTGATGGGTTCGGCATAAGTGGCCGGAATGGCAAAATCCAGATAATTATTGACGTCGGCATCCAGATCCAGTTTGCCCTGCTCAACCAGTTGCATGACGGCCGTCCAGGTAAACAGCTTGCCGCTCGACCCGGTTAAAAAGATGGTCCGGTCTGCATCTACCGCTGTCTGGCGCTCCAGGTCGGCAAAACCATACCCCCCGGAATATAACACTTCGCCATTCTGCACCACAACCACCGCGGCGCCGGCCTGATGTTCTTCCTCAAGCTGGCGGGGCATAAAATCATCCAGGAACAGCTTCACCTGCAGCGGATCCAGCCCATTCGCCACGGCAGCTGGTGATGCAAGCTTAAAAACGCCGGTCTGCTGAGTCCGCACCGGGTTATCTTTTAACACTTTGTTTACCATCACATCCACAAACTGGTTCATGTTATCGCGGCTCAAACCGTGCCCGCTGCTGAACCAGATTAGTTCTTTTCGCGGCGCCTGTAAAACCTGGAAATATTCTTCGGCCAGTGAAGACATGGCATTAACATCCTGGCGTCCCAGCAAAAAATAAACCGGAACCTTCAGACGCGGCGCCTGGCTCACAAAATCAAGGTCGCGCAGTTGCGGATAAACCGCCTCAAAAGACTGGTACAGCCCCAGAAAATGATCGACTTTATCGAGCAATCCGTATTCTGGCGAAAACATGGGCATCAGTGGAATAAGCAGTCCGTAGGACGGTGAGCCCATAATTTCATTTAAAACATCCAGATAGGTCAGGTATTTCATTCCCAGGCCCGCTCCTGCATACGGCGGGGGCCCGTTTTGTTTAAGCTGGTTTAATTTGCCGCCATCGCCTTTTTCTGTCAGGTAATCTACCGCCAGGTTATAACCCAGAATATCATTTTCGGTGGTATTAACCATCTGGCCGTTGCCAATATAAGCGGCATAAAGATCGGGATAATCCTGCACCAGCCAGATTCCCAAAATACTTGTCCAGGAAACGCCGTAGACATAGATTTTATCCTGGTGAAAACGCGCCCGCAGCAATTCAGTCAGGGCGCGGGCATCTTCAACAAACTGCCGGCGATCGAGGCTTTCAATCGGCCGTGCATGGTACGATTTACCCGTGCCGGGTTCATCCCAGGCAACAATTACAAAATGCTCCTCAAGCGGTTCAAACAATGAACGTGTGGCAAAACCGCCTGCCCCCGGCCCACCGGCGCCCAGATAAAGCAGCACCGGGTTGTTAATGTTTTTCCCGCGAATCGAGATCCATTGTTCGCTGCCATTAATATTGACCTTTTCGAGTGAAGCGATGCTGCCGGGAACCGGCTGCCCCTGTGCATCGCTGATGGACGGCGTGTTTGCCATTAACTGCGAGGCCAGCACCGCAGCCAGCAGCACCACCAGTGCGCCGCCCAGCGCCGCCAACATCAGCCGCGGCGCCCACTTACGCCAGATGACCAGCACCAGCAAAAAACCGTTCAGCAGACTTAACAAGACCCACAATGGCAGCGGCACCGCCGTGCTGATCGGTAAAATGCAAACCGGCAGCCACAGCAGCAACAATACCGATACAAATAACAAACGACAAATAATTAAACCCGCGGCAGGGAGCAGTCGTTTAAATGATTCTTGAAAATTTAAGCTCATAATACAATATTATCCTCTCAAGCGGGTTTTTGATCACGCCGCCGCAAACTTAACAAAGGCAGCCCCAGGTCGCGTATCTGAATTAACACACCGAACAAAGCCGCCTGATCGGCCAGTTCCCCCGCCAGCAGGGTCTCCCCACCCGGCAGACGCGTTAAATCCAACCCCTGAAACAAATGTTTACGCCGGTCATCCAGATGACCCTTAATTACAATTTCATAATACGTCATAAACCAATCCCTTTTTTATCCACAAAAAAAATGCACATCACCGGTCTGTTTTTTGCGTTTTGTTAAAATGCCTTTGTATAATCCACAGGCATTCATGTTTTATTTATAAACAACTTTCGCCAGGTTTACACCTGACGAAAGTTGGGTTTAAGGTTGGGTTATCCCCTCCGCAAGGATGGTCTTAAGCCGCCATCAAACGCAGCCGGCGGGCTCGCGCCAGCGCCTGTGTACGATTTTTTACGTTCAGCTTTCCATAAATATTGGAAACGTGCCATTTCACCGTGCCCTGTGTAATCACCAGGCGGGCGGCAATTTCATCATTGGTTAAACCCTCATGAATACAGCCTAAAATTTCAAGCTCGCGCTCGCTTAACATTTCAACCAGAGGTATTTCTTCTTCGTCTGTCAGCGCCTGCGCAGGCGTTTTTATCGCCGGGGCAGCGTTAACCGCCAGCAGTTCGTCCACCAACCGCGGGGCAGCCGGGCGCGCCTGCGGCAGTAACGGGCGCAAAACAGGCAAAAGATCGTAAAAACTGCGCCGGTAACCTTGAAGTTCAGCCTGTTTTAAGGCTTTTGTCAGGTAATCCAGGGCAGGCCCTGTTTTATGTACGGCCGTATAAGCCCAGGCTGATAACAGGTATACATTTAACAAACGGCCTGTCTTGCCTGTTTTTTCCAGATCCAATGCCAGTTGTTTTAATAGCGGCACAGCCATTTCACCCTGCCCGGTTTGCAAATAATATCGCGCCTGCAAAAGCTGCCCGGAATCGGAGGCGTGATATGCCGTTAGGGGGCCTTCCAGCCAGCGCCGGACCGGCTCCAAATCGTTGCAGCGCAAAGCCAGCATGGCTTTTAATAAATCCATTTTTTCGGCCAGCGGTTTCAGTGATTTTTGTGCGGCGGAAAGGCGCGTGTTTTCGGCGATTTCATATGCTTCTTTCACTCTGCCCTCGGCCAGCGCCGAAAGGGCCAGAATGGCTTCGGCATCACCGCCCATCACCATACTGGAAAACAACTGTCTGCATAATGACAGACCACGCCGGGCGTAATCCTGAGCTTTAAATAAATCATTCTCCACAAAATAGATCTGTGCATAAGGGATATAAACCATACCCAGCACAGGCAGCGGGCGGCCTTTATGATCCACATAAAACTGCATGGCTTCTTCGCACAAGGCGCGCGCCTCACGCAATTCACCCTGGTCAATCAGATTAAATACCAGGTTATCCAGGGCCCCAAATTCACCCAGGGCATAACCCAGTTGTCTCCCCAGAGCAACCGCCTGGCGTAAAACCTGATTGGCTGCCGTCATGTTGGATTGGCTGCGGTATGCGCTGCCCAAAATGATCAAGGCCAGCATACGATAAAATGGTTCCCCCTGCGGGAGTTTTTCCAGCGCCTGCAAAGCCAGCGGCATTACCTGGCCGCTGCCGCCAAATTCGGCCAGCCAGGCCATTAACGTCAGGCGTTTTCCGTGCTCGTTATCGTTATCCGTCTCCTGCCAGCGTTTAATCCAGGATACGGCGGCGTTAAAGTTGGCTGTCAACAACAGGGCTGTTGCGCGGGCGGCCGCCAGGTTTTGGTCGGCAAGCACCCGCGTTTCGGGCAGCAAATTTAACCATCCCAGCAAAGTAACCAGTTCGCCCCTGCGAATCAAATCATCGGCCAGCTCAGCAATCAAACGCGCAGCCGAATCGACTTCCTGACCGGCGGCGTAATGCCGGATGGCTTCTGCCGGCCAACCGTTTTCTTCAAACCAGGCGGCCGCCCGCAGATGCAAAGTTTGTAATTGAGTCGGGCTGAGGGTCCCGCCTGCGCGCAGCGAATCGGCAAAAAGATGCTGATAACGATACCACTGGCGTTTTTCATCCAGCGCCACCAAAAACAGGTTATCCCGTTCCAGCTCCGTCAAAATCTGCCGGCTGTCGCTGCGCCCCATCACGGCGTCACACAGAGGGGCATTCAAACGTTCCAGATATGCCGTGGCATATAAAAAATCGCGGATCGTTTCCCTCTGTTTTTGAATAACCTCATCTAGCAAATAATCAATCACGTAACGGTGACTGCCGCTGAAATTTTCAACGAAATCGTTAATACGCTGTTTTTCCCAGCCCTGCATTGACAGGGCTGCCAGTTGCAAACCGGCAACCCAGCCCTCGGTGCGATCGGCCAGTGTTTTCACGGCTTTATGATCCAGTGATAACGACATGCTTTTATTAAAAAAATTAAAAGTCTCTTCCTGATTAAAGCGTAAATCATCCGCACGAATCTCACACATTTGCCCGCGTGCCCGCAAACGCGCCAGTGAAAAAGGCGGGTCCTGGCGGCTGGCAAGAACCAGCAGCAGGTTGGGCGGCTGGTGGTTGAGAATAAAATCCAGCAGGTCATGAATCTGTGTCTGTTGGATGACATGATAATCTTCCAAAACCAGCACAAAATTAAAAGGCACTTCTGCCAGGTCATTAATCAGCCAGGTTGCCAGAGTCTGCACCGGTGGTGCGGGCGGGATTTTAAGTAAACTTAACCCGCTTTCGCTGAGCGCCGGGTAAACTTGCTGCACGGCGGCTATCAGATAGGTTAAAAACAGGGAAAGGTCATTGTCATTTTCATCCAGCGAAAGCCAGGCCGTCCGGCTTGCCTGTGCCGATAACCAATCGCCAATCAGGGTGGTTTTTCCATAACCGGCCGGGGCGGAAAGCAACACCAGGCGCAGTGCCCCCTCCGCATTTTTTAACCGGTCAATTAATCCCGGGCGCGGCACCAGGTTGGTTTTTACTGCGGGAATATGCAGTTTGGTATTAAGTAAAACATCTTTCATTGAAACATTGATCCGGTTTATATTCGCGATATATCTTTTGTGTGCATACGAATATGGTCCGTGACAATCTCCAAATGTTCTTCAGGAGAATAATCTCTGGAACCTTTCCGGTAAGGGATCAATTCTTGGGTTAAGGTTGGCATAAACTTTTGCAAAATGGTGTGCGCTTTAATCAATTGTTGAAGAACATCATCCAAAGAACAGTCGCGTTTATCAACAATGCCCTGGGTATTTAAATCACGCAGCCTGCCTTTTAACGGCCGGGGCGGTTGATTACAGGCCAGGTCATAGACATTTCGCGCAAAACTTTCATGCCAGAATGTCAGATGCGCCACAATATCTTTGACCGTCCATTCTTCATAAATTAAACGGTCTGGATTTTGACTGTTTTTTGCCGTAACAACCAGTTGGTTAACTGCTTCATCCAGTTCTGTTAACAATTGCAATCGTGTTGGCATACCCGGCCCTTTTTTATTTATTTCGCACCTAAACAATTATACAGAATTTCGCCATAGATTCGGTAGTTACTCATTATTGAGATTTATTTATATCTGAAGGGTATAAACAGCCGTCATTTGAACGATCGTGAGAAATCTTTACTCTGATTAACAACCTTGTTCATTCGATTCACAAATACCTCCTTATTATGCTCGTTCGGTATGACATAAATTATAGTGAATTGATTGGACGGTATTTATTCACCGGACCTATCCATAAAAAAATGAAAAAACTTTGACCCCACACCAACCCCGATCGACCATTAAAACGGTTCGAATCAATCATTGCCGGGGAAGGGTTGGGTGTGGGCTAAAAACACCACCGGTGAGTAACGCTCCATCTATTTATGTTTCGCGGGAAAGGATAAAAATCTATTTTCGTAACAAAACTGCAACCCGCCCCGCATAGATTGCGTAAATAAAAATGTTATATAAAAAATATTCGTTTTGCCCGTGCGGACTAACAGACCCTGAACGGGCATGACGGTTGATTAAGTGAAATATCTCTGGAGAAAATGTATGGAATTGAGAATTAATCGTGTAAGCAAAAATTACGCTCGAGACAAATGGGGGCTGCGCGATTTCAGCCTGAACCTGAAACCCGGCGTCTGGGGATTGCTGGGCCCTAACGGCGCGGGTAAATCCAGCTTAATGCGCATTCTGGCCACCATCACCCCGCCTACACAGGGTCAGATTCTGTGGAACGGTGTCGATATTCAACGCAGCCCTGAAAACCTGCGCGCCGTTCTGGGATATCTGCCCCAGGATTTTGGAGTTTACCCCAACCTTAACGCGCTCGAATTTTTACAATACATGGCTGCCGTGAAAGGTCTGGACCGGCACACTGCCAACCGCCGCATTGAAGAATTATTACTGGTGGTGAACTTAATGGAAGCCCGCAAACGCCCCCTGGGGGGATTTTCGGGCGGTATGAAACAGCGCATCGGCATTGCCCAGGCCTTGTTAAATGATCCGCGCCTGTTGATTGTAGACGAGCCCACCGTGGGGCTTGACCCCGAAGAACGCGTGCGCTTCCGCAACCTGCTTTCCGACCTGTCCGGCGACCGGATTGTGATTTTATCAACCCATATCGTCTCGGATGTCGAAGCCACGGCCGGCGAAATTGCCATCATGAACCGGGGGCGTTTGTTACAGCAGGCCAGCCCCGAGGCTTTATTACGATCCGTCGCCGGGAAAGTATGGGAATGGGTGGTGCCGTCCGAAGCGATGCCCGCTTTGCGCCGCACCTGCTTAATCAGCAGCATGCAGCGCCGCGCCGACGGCGTGCGCCTGCGCCTGGTTCAAACACAGCCTCCGCATGCCGCTGCCCGTGCGGTGGAAGCCGCTCTGGAAGACGCTTATCTTTATGTTATGTCGCGCGATCAACAGGAGCAGGGAGCATGAAAAACCTGCATCTGCTGTATCACATCCTTAAAGCCGATTTTCTGGAACGCACCCGGCGTTACAGCTTTTTAATCGTTCTGGGGTTAACCCTCTATCTGGGTTATGCCGTAAACAGCGGTCAGGTATTAATCCAGTTGCAGCATTATCGTGGCATCTATAATTCGGCCTGGGTTGGCAGCCTGATGTCGCTGGTAATCACCTTTTTTCTGGGGATTTTTGGCTTTTACCTGGTTAAAAACAGCATCCAACGCGACGAAACCAGCGGCGTGGGGCAGATCATCGCGACCACATCCATCAGTCGTGGCCAGTATCTGCTGGGTAAATGGTTAAGTAATTTTGTCTTGTTAAGTACTTTGGTCTTCATTCTGGCGCTGGCCGCCCTGGGCATGCAGCTTCTGCACGCGGAAAGCGCCGCTTTGTTTGATATCTGGGCTCTGATCGCACCCTTTTTATTTGTCGCCCTGCCCATGATGGCCCTGGTGGCGGCATTTGCCATCTTTTTTGAGTGCATTTCGTGGTTAAAAGGCGGCTTTGGCAACATGATGTATTTTTTCGTGTTCATCTTCATCATTGTTTTTGCCATCGAGTTACAAAATACCACCTGGATGGATGTGACCGGCATTCGTTTAATCGGCGACAGCATGAAAGCCGCCGCGCTGGCCGTTTTTCCGGATTACAACGGCAGTTTTGTTCTGGGTATGACCGAACGCGAAGCTCTTAAAACCTTTGTTTGGAATGGCGTAAACTGGACTCTGCCCACCATCCTGTCGCGCCTGATCTGGCTGCCGGTCTCGCTGCTGCTGGTGCTGCTGGGTCTACCCTTTTTTAACCGCTTTGACCCGCACCATAAACGCGAAAAAGCCGCCTCGCCCACTCCACCTGAAAATGAAACGAGCAACCCGCTGCCGGTTGACGTTTCACCTCATTCCCTCCAAAACGCCCGGCTCAGCCCACTGCCGCAGTCCAATCGATTTCATTTTAACGGGCTGCGCCTGACCTGGTTAAACATCCTTCTGCTGGTTAAAGGCTTAAAATGGTATTGGTGGCTGGTTATGCTGGCTTTCTGGATCGGCGCGCTGGTTTCACCGGGAGAGGGTTACCGTAAATATTTTTATATGATGCTGGTTGTCTGGCCGGTATTGGTCTGGTCTAAAATGGGTCAGAGAGATGCGCTCTTCCAAACCGAACAACTGGTTTTTCAGGCGGCCTATTTTTGGCGTGTGCTGCTGAGCGAATGGCTGGCTGGTCTGCTTTTTACGGCTGCCGCCACCTCCAGTGTATGGGTCGGCCGTTTTATCAGCGGAGAATCGCTTCAGTTAACCGCCTGGCTGCTGGCCGTCTTTTTCATTCCCACCCTGGCCTTTGGACTGGGATGTTTAAGCCGCAGCAACAAACCTTTTGAGGTCATTTACCCCATCCTCTGGTACCTGGGACCGTTTAACGCCCAGAACCAGTTGTCCATATTGGATTACCTGGGCATCCACGCCGCTTCACCGGCTTACATCGCCCCGCTCTTGTTTGCAGGGTGTATCCTGGTTTTTTGGGTGTTAACCCTGTTGTTTCGTTCCAAAGTGGTTTAAACCTGACACCTATTTCCTGCCGGATTTTTCCCCATCCGGCAGGAAAGTTCATTCTTACCTGTAAAAATTATTGTTTATTTACCTGTAAACACTTAAACTCAACCAGTATGGATTGGATAAAAGCTTTGTTTTCGGGGCTTGGCTCCGTTTCTCTGCTCAACTGCCGGCTTAACCCACACACCATGTCCGGCAGGCTGGCCGATGACTGATCATGCACTGTCCCGATTAATTCATGCGCCTGGTGCAGATCGCCTTCAAGCATAAAAGCTCGGATAAAGGGGTATAGTTCCGCCGGGTTGCGTGGTTTAAGAGCCAATTCCTGGCTTTGCGACCAGAGGTTAATCACGGCTGCCGGGTCATTTGCCTGGTTGGCTAAATCGGCTTTTTCAAAATAATAACACCAGTCATGCGCCGGTTCTCGGCCGATAATGTTTTCTGGAAAGCTGTCCCGGTGATTATTTATCACCTGGTCGGGATGAGAAAAGGCGGCAATTTTTTCTTCGTCATATGTCAGTGCGCCCGAACTTTGCAGATAGGGTGTTACCAGCCAGAGGCAGCGTTCATTACTGGGGCGAGTCACAATCAGGCTTTGTGATAATGCACCTTCATAAGAAATATTACGTAATTCACTGTAACGCAGGGGAAACTCAGGATTCGGTTTATTAATTGGGTCGTTAATTACCGCGCTCGAAAAATACCAGTAAGGCACCTTTTTCATTTCCGGCCCATGATTATACAAAACATTTAAGCCGAAACCGGCGGCATAATTTGACAACAACGCAGAGGGAAGCTGGGTTGAGATAATATTGGTGCCCGGTTTTAAATCCGGCGCACGCCACAGCAAATGCCAGTAATAAGTTTTCTGAATTTCCCAATTTTTTACATACTGGTTGGCGGTACGGAAATGAAAGGCAATGGCCAGCCCCAATAACAGGCTCAACACCAATAATTTTTGTCGAAAATTTCTAAATGCCCAATCCACCAACCATACCAGTAAAATGCAGGCGCCCAACATGGGTCCCAGTGTGAAGCGGTCCGACCACATGCCCACCGCCGATGAACGCCCCGAACTCCAAACCGGCAAACCGCCCAGAATGACCCCGCTCAGGCCCAATAAAAAGGATTGGATTAAAAAAGTTTTTTCGGGAGGCAGATTTTCAAGATGGCGTGTCCGGTATAAAACAAAACCCGCCAATGCGCCGCTCAACAAACCATATAAAAATGAAAAATTAAACTCTTTGAGATGAATATTGATATTATCGGGTGTTAATAAGTTAAGCCATGAAAACAAGCTGATCCCCAGTGAATCGCGCAGACTGATATTCAGGAAATCCACCCAATGCTCCGAAAGCGATTTTAACAGGCCCGGCGTATTTGGATCGCTATTTTGCAGCCAACCGGGATAGATAATAAAACGCCAGACACAAAACAAGATTAAATTAAGCAAATAAGGTGCCCAATTAATCAACATCTGGTTAAGCGTATAGCGCCAGTCCTTTTTATCGCGCAAAAACAATATCAATAAAATCAACGGGCGTAATAATTCCAACGCCGAAAAATATTCCATGGTAAACAGTTGTAACAAACAGGCCAGCCAGGCTAAGCCCATAAAAAAACGCCGATATTCGGGGCGGTTCACCGCGGCCACCATACCCGCCAGGCTAAGGGTAAACAGGGCATAAGTGATAAAATGCTGGCTGTAAGCCACCGAAATAAGCTGCTGAGAAAAACCGGGGAATACCACAAACAATATCGCCATCCAGCGGGTTTGCCACCTTTTATCGGGCCAGATACCAATCAATGTTAAATAAAGTCCCCAACCACTTAACCAGCGCAGCAGCAGGGTATTGATCTGCCATAATACCGGGTTTAAACCGATCACCGGCAGGGTTAATAAATAAGTCCAAATGGAAAAAGGGCGGTCATAAACAAAATAATTCCAGAATGTCTGCCAGGCGCGCGCCTTTTCCAGAAAAACAATCTGCCAGTCATCCCAGTAAAAACCCAGGCGATTAATAAACAATATATAAGGCGCTACGGTTACCAATAATAAAAATACCGGAAACCAGTTAACGGTCTTGCGTATTCGCAGTTGTGAATTAAATAAAAACCTGGTTTCTGAGGGGGTAATTACCTTCTCGAAAATCATTTTTTACCTTTTGCCGCAAAGCGGGCTGTAATTATTTTTTGTTGAAACAGGGGAACTTTTTAAATCCTGCCAGATTTATTATAAACAGTACGCTTAAATGAATGATTAACCGCTTTTAAAGGATTTAATAAAATTTTAAATTTTCTTTTTAAGCTGCCAGAGCGTTTTTTCATCCTCTCGGATAATCATGCTGAAATGGAACAAAATTTGTTATAATTATTTTTATGAATACAGAAAGTATTGTTGGTTTTGAGCGCAGCCGGCTGCCTTTGATGCGGCCCTCTTTTCAATTTGACCTGTTTTCTTAAGCCGGACGAAATTCACCCTTTGTCATTATCGAGACAGTCACTTTGAAAAGTGGCTGTCTTTTTTTAAAGTGGTTTTTCGTCCGGCATCCTTATTTTTCGGGAAGCAAAAAAAATGGATATCATTACGGGGAAAATACTAAAACTCAATAATTGGCCCGATGGTAAAACCATCGGTCTTGCCAAACGGGCCGCCGGTGCTCTGGCCGGGCAGGGGCTGGAACGCGATGACATTCTGGCCCAGTTAAATGCCGTACGCCAGAATCCGGGGGAATTTTTGGCTGATGTTTTAATGGCAGACCTGGCCAGCGAATGCCTGCGTTTAAGCCAGTTGGCCGAAAATCCGCCGGTTAAACTGCGCCCGGCGCCACTGACTTACCCCATCTGGGGGCTTGAAGCCATAAACGATGAATCGCTGGCGCAAATGAACAATGCCATGCGCCTGCCCGTCAGCGTGGCCGGCGCATTGATGCCCGACGCGCACGTCGGTTACGGTCTGCCGATTGGCGGCGTGCTGGCGACCGATAACGCCGTCATTCCCTATGCGGTCGGCGTTGATATTGCCTGCCGTATGCGCATTTCAATTTTTGAGGTTTCGCCGGATTTACTCGACCAGAAAAAAAACCTACTTGAAACCGCGCTGCTGAAACAAACCGTCTTTGGCCTGGGAGCAGAATGGCCGGTCCAACAACGCCCCGAGCACGAGGTGCTGGATGAGCCCGCCTGGGAAGCCACTCGCCTGTTAAAAAATCTGCAAAACAACGCCGCACGCCAGTTGGGCACCAGCGGTTGCGGCAACCATTTTGTCGAATGGGGAACTTTTGACCTGCTGGAGTCATTATTGGGTCTGCCGGCCGGTCATTATCTGGCGCTGCTCTCGCACAGCGGTTCGCGCAGCGTGGGTTATAAAATTGCCGATTATTACAGCAAACTGGCCATGCAAAAACTGCCCGATCTTGATAAAAGCGTGCGGCACCTGGCCTGGTTGTCGCTTGATTCAGAGGAAGGTCAGGAATACTGGCTTGCCATGCAACTGGCCGGGCGTTTTGCTGCCGCCAACCATGCCATCATCCACCGGCGCGTATGCGAAGCAGCCGGGCTTAAAGCCGCCGCTGTGGTTGAAAACCACCATAATTTTGCCTGGAAACAAAACCTGGCAGACGGTCGTGAGGTGGTTGTGCACCGCAAGGGCGCAACCCCTGCCGGAAAAGGCATGCTGGGGGTAATTCCCGGCTCTATGGGTGATGCCGGTTATGTGGTGCGCGGGCGTGGGAACCAGGCTTCGCTTGACTCTGCCTCGCACGGCGCCGGACGGTTAATGAGCCGTAAAGCCGCCATCAACCTTATCAGCAAATCGACCCGCGATGCCTACCTAAAGCAGCGTAATATCACCCTGTTGGGCGGCGGTCTGGATGAGTCGCCCCAGGCTTATAAACCCATCACACAGGTTATTGCCGCTCAACAGGAGTTGGTGGAAATCGTCGGTCGTTTTATGCCGCGTATCGTGCGCATGGCTAATGAAGACGGGCCGATTTAAAAACGAGGTTTATCTTATGAATGATGATTTATTAATCCGACCCTTTCAAAATAACGATGCCGGCGAACTCAAACGCCTGATTCGGGAGGATATCCTGGCTATCAACAGCCGCGATTACGGTCTTGAAACTGCGCAGCAGCTCGCCGATGCCTATACGGATGATTTAATTAATCTTTACACCCAAAAAGCCGTCGTGTTTATTATCGTCAAAGAGGGCTGCATCGTTGGCACGGCCGGTTTGCAGGATGGGCGCGTTCGAAATGTGTTTACACATAAAGCCTGTCAGCGCCAGGGCATCGGCCGCCGCTTAATGAGCGCCGTCGAAGACGAAGCCCGCCGCCAGGGCCTTAACCGGCTCAAATTACGCGCAAACCTTTCGGCAGCCGGGTTTTATGCTCATCTGGGATATCAGGTGGTGGAGGAAAAAGAAGAAACGATTGGTCAGGCTGTGATGAAAATGATCTGGATGCAAAAAGACCTGTAATAAAAAAGGCGGGAGGAAATCTCTCGCCTTTTCTCACATTTATTTTTTCTCTGAACTGAAAGTATACCCAATGGCGCGCGCAGCGCAGTTATCCACGCAGGTACCGCATAAGATACATTCGAGATGCCGCATGTTTTGCGCCTGCACCATGGCGTTAACATCCAGGCTCATCGGGCAGCCACGCGTACAGGTTTTGCAGTCAGTGCACACCTTGCTGTCAGCCTGCAAACGTAAGGACGGCCAGCCCAAACGGTTACGCAGCCACAAGCCGATCATCATAAAGGGCGCCATCCAACACAGCGTATGGCAAAAACCGCGTTTGCCTAACCAGACCGTCACCCCAAAAATCAGCGCCACCACCCCATAATAAATAATATAAGCAATCTCAATCGGCCGGTCGGCAGCGCCTGCCACCGAAATACCGTTTTGCGTGTCCAAAAACAGGTTGATGCTGTGGTAACCGCCGGCTTGCAGAGCCAGCCAGAAAATCATAAAAATCCACGGAATCCAGACCAGCCATTTAACCCAATCGACGCGTTTTCCATTTAACACAGTCCGGTTAAGCGGCTCAAGCATCTCCTGCAAACCGCCTGCCGGGCAGACCCAGCCGCACCACAAACGCCCCAAAAAGAGAGAAGATAAAAACATCAAACCAAACATCACCAGGCTGCCGTTGATTATCCCCTGTGAAGCACCGTCAATGATCACATACGGCGAAAGATAATTCATCGTAAGCGGAAATGAAAGAAAGGCGATAATAACCAGCGCCTTGCGAATTCGCTGGCGTAAAGGAATCTGCTTAACCATTAATCACTACTCCCCGGGGGTAATTGCCCCTGTTTAATTCGTTTGATAGCCGTTTCGGCCCATTCCAGGTTGGCGCGCATATTTCGCAGACCGTTATCCAGGGTTAATAACCAGAAAAAACGGTCGCGCGGCGAGCGCACATCGTTAAAAACCTCATCCACCTTTTCGGGAACCTGTTCGTACTGCGCCAGCACCGAACGCATGATGTGGGCGTAACCTTCAAACTGGCGCAAAACTTCCTCATCCGAAAGTTCGGCCATAAAAAAGACCTGCACCATCGGTCCGCTGTGCATGCCGCTTAAGGGTGGCGGCCCGGCCAACCAGGCCAGCAGCGCCGCCTGCCCCGCCGGCGTGATGTGATAAAGCTTTTTATCGGGACGTTCGTCCTGTTCCAGTTTTTCCATGCGCAGGTAACCCTGCTCCATCAGGCGTGAAAGGGTGCGGTAAATCTGGCTCTGGTCGGCCGTCCAAAAATGCCGCACCGACATATCCAGCACTTTTTTCAGGTCATATCCGCTGTAAGGGTGATAATTTAAAAAACCGAGAATGGCATAGTCCAACGACATATAGGTGTCTCCATATATAGGATTAGTCCTATATTACAACATTCATTTACTTCTGTCAAGCAAGTTTTTAAAAATGACCCTTAAAATCATACTTTCATTGTGGGTGTTTTTTGCTATGATAAAGATGTCAGAATATCTACAAATGATTCGGGGAGGAATCATGGAACAAAAAGAGCTGGCATATATTAAAATCCCATACCCTCACCTTGAAGATCTAAAATTAAAAATCACCGTCCCGATCTGCACCCTGGTTATTTTACCGGGCCTGGGTAACGCCTGGGTCACGGGACGTTACAACGATCCCAAGGATGTTGAAGAACTGAACATTAAGGAAAACAAAGAAGTAACAGAAATCAGCGCCATCGGCGCTTTTGGCTACCGCACTCCCTTGAAAGACCTGCCCGATATGCGCCTCTCTTTTGGCCGCCAGGTTCCTTTTGCACTGTCCATTAAAGCCGGCGATATCAGCGACCATTTTGACCTGGGCGGCATCCCCCTCTCGGGCCTTGATATTCAATACGGCTCCGGAAACCAGATTATCAATTTTTCTTACCCCAATCCGCACGAGATGAAAGATTTGCGCATTCAATCAGACGGCGGCTGGGTGCAAATTAAAAACTTAAGCAATGCCCGCACCAACGAAATCCACCTGGTGGGCGAATCAACCAGTTATCACCTCAATTTTGGCGGACCGATAAAAAATAATATCTACCTTTATACGGGCGTGTCGGTTTCAAAGGTCGAGATATCCGTGCCCACCGGTACGGCCATTCGAGTTAAGGCGGGCAAAATACCGGTCAGTAATCTCAGTGATGATTTTGCACCGTTTGAAAAAGAATTTTGTAACGTCACCGCTCGCGAAGGACACTCGCCGGTCTTAAATATTCACCACGTTACTTCAGGTTCATTAAAGATTTATTATTTTTAGGTTTATTGGGCTCCCCATACCGGATAATAAGCTATACTTGGTATAGTTTTGTTATTAAAATTTAAGGAGCCGTGGTTTTATGGAATCCAAAAAATCTTCTCAGATCGATATCCATGTTCCGTCCCATCCCAATTCGTTACTCGAAAAAGCATTAACCATCATCAATCAAGATGTTGAAATTAAAACCCTGTGGCGCATTACCAACGTCAACGCCATTGATCGCCTTGAAATGACCGATCACGGCGCGGTGCATTTTCAGATCGTCGCCAACATCGCCACCCGCCTGGCGCGCATTCTGGTGAAACATAACGTCCAGATGTCAATTGTTAAAAACTATGACCTGAGCAACGATCATGCCGAACTGGTTATTTTACTGGCCAGCCTTTTTCACGATTTGGGTATGTCCATCAGCCGCGAAGGTCACGAAGGATACAGCCTCTTTCTGGCCAACAACCTGCTGCACCGCATTCTCGACTTTCTCGATATTGAAGAACGTACCATCGTCACCTCCGAGGTGCTGCATGCCATCATTGCACACCGCAGCGGCGGCAAACCCTATACCATCGAAGCCGGCATCGTGCGCGTGGCCGATGCCCTCGATATGAGCGAAGGCCGGTCGCGCATCCCTTACGAAGCCGGGAAAATCGACATCCATTCCATCTCCGCCGCAGCCATCAACCGGGTTGAAATATTGGAAGGCGACAAAAAACCGATCTTAATTAAAATCTGGATGAACAACATGGCCGGTATCTTCCAGGTGGACGAGTTGTTAAAACAAAAACTGGCCGGATCGGGCATTGAAAAACACATCATTGTTAACACCTATCTAGAGGAGGAAGGCGTTAATAAACTGGTGAAGGAATTTGTGATTGATTAAAAATCGACTTAAATCTTAAACTCTAAAGGACAAATCTTTTCATGTTTAAAAAATTCCTTCTCGCCTGTGGTATATTCGCGCCCATTCTCTATGTCCTGACCGTTTTAATCGGGGCGGCACTCCGCCCCGATTACAGCCACATCGTTAATGCCATCAGTGAGCTGCTTTCCAATGGCGCACCCAACAAGGCCGTTCTGGACGTGGTCTTTAATATCTATAACACCCTGCTGCTGCTGTTTGCCATTGGCGCCTATCTTGCCTTGAAAAATGCTCCGCGCCTTTGCCGTATTTCAATGGCCATTTTTATCACCATCCAGGTTTTTTCTTTTACCTGGGGATTTTTCCCCATGGATGCACTCGGGGCAGAACCGACCTTAGCAGGCACCCTGCATAATGTCATCGGGGGCATCGTCGCCCTGGCAACAATTCTTATGCCGTTATTAATGGGTCTCGGATTGCGCCGCATACCGGGCCATCGCGGTTATGCGCTTTATTCTTTTATTTCGTCGGGCCTGATTTTTATCTCCGGTTTTTCGGGAGTTTTTTTGTCGGCGCAGGGTTTTCAAATTTTCGGCTTACTGGAACGCATAACCATTGGCACCTACGAAATCTGGATTTTAATAACGGCCCTGAAATTGTTTAAGATTTACAAGTGACCCCGGCTTAAGCGAATATAAATAAAGCACTTCAAACTTATAAAATTAACCGTTTTTATTATTGTCACAAAGATACTTGAGTGTTTATTTTCTGCCTTAATTTTTATTGACAACAATAGATATTTTTCGGGTTTTAAAAACAGCTTATTTTTCATCAAAACTTAAAAAAGAAATACAATCTCAAATTGAGCATGTGGGGGGCTTTCTTAATTTAACAACCTGATAAAATAGTAGAATCAGTTGTGGGGAAATGATTACTCGACGCGTCCAGGCTGGTATACCTTTATAGATTACAAATGTAAGATATTTTGCTCAAACATTTCAATTATCAAACCCGATTTTACCCAATATCAATCTCTCACCGACCATTCACATGGTTTTGTTACATCAATTTACTGGTCACCTGATAACCGCTATATCGCGTACATTTTCCTGG
>JAJTBH010000535.1 GCA_021287005.1 Anaerolineae bacterium | reverse complement strand
TTGGTAGGAATAACTTCATTTCGGGTGAAACATAATATACCGGCTGTTACACCTTCGGCAACTTGATCGGTATGTTCGGTTAATATCTGGCGGTCAAGATTTAAAAAGCCCGTTTCAATAATGACGGCCGGTGTGGATGGATCAATTTCTCCGAAAGCATGATACTGGCTCATATCATCGGTGACGGTGTTGGCGTGGTACGGCAAATTGGTAATGGTGCTATAACGATCCACCAGACAGGCTTCCAAACGACCGGCTTTTTCGGGAAATCGGGTTGCTTGAGCGGCAGATACTTTAAACCCGGTAGCCTGATCGTTGTAATAATTGCAGGAGTCGTTATGAAATTAATGCCAGTGCCTGAAAACCATCCAGGCGCGGGTCAAATTCCTGCAATAATTCGACATTATAACCATCTTTCATTAAATTCTGGCGTACCAGGGTGGCAATTTTCATGTTTACGGATGCTTCCGTTAATCCATCCTGACAGACTGCCCCCGAATCGTGGCCGTCATGACCGGCGACAATACCAATTAAGGGAAGGGCTGACGGCGCTGTTGGTGTCAGATCCTTATTGACATCCGGGGTGCTTTGTAAAGCCAGGATAATTGAATCAAACATCTGCCCCGACATGAGGTTGCGAGGCGTAAACAGGGTGAATAATGTGGCCGTCACGATTGAAATGCTGATGATGGTTTGGATGGCCGAAAACAGAGCAAAACGAGCCGGTTGGAGGGCGGTTTTAGTTGTTTTGTTTTTTGAGGCCGGCTGTTTGTTGTCTGTGATTTTTTCAGCAGATTTTTCCTCACCGGACGGGATTGGATTAAAGGAGTCATTCATGATTTTATCGTACCTGTGTTTCCAAGTTTTATCAATAATCCTGTTGTAAAATTAGAGTAATCTTAGTATAAAAATTATATAACCTGCTTGACGTTAATTTAATGTAATTGTATAACAATGATATAAATTAAGGGAACGGGCCGGGTAGATTAATTCGCAAATTATCCATCTCGTTACCACACTGTTTCATCGTAACCCGCAGAGAGGATACCATTAAATGCCATTAAGTGCCGATAATTTAAAACAAGTCATGCGTCACTGGGCCAGTGGTGTTGCCATTATCACGAGTACATCGGCTGGCAGTTATCATGGTCTCACCGCCAACTCATTTACATCCATTTCTACAAACCCGGTTTTAATATCGGTAGCCATTAACAATCACACTCGATCATACCAGATGATTTCAGATGCAGGTTTTTTTGGAGTCAGTATCCTGTCTGAAGGACAACAGGCGGTTTCGGATCGATTTGCAGGGAAAGAATTTTTGTCTAACCGTTTTGTTGACCTGGATGTATTTTATCTTATAACGGGCGCGCCGTTAATTAAAGGCGCGCTGGCGCATCTTGACTGCCGCATAACATATGCTTACGAGATGCCGGATTCAACTCTTTTCATCGGCGAGGTCGTCGCCGCGCAAATCAGTGATTCGTTAAAGCCGTTAATTTATTACGACCGGGGATATCATAAATTATGAACCATATTTCCGATCCATTAACGCAAGACCAAAAATTAACCTTGTTACGTCTGGCGCGCCAGGCAATAGAACTGGCAGTTAAAGACCAGCCCCCCATAAGACTGATTGTTAACGATTATTCGGCGCCATTAAACGAAAACGGGGCCTCTTTTGTGACTTTAACCAAACAGAAAGAATTACGGGGTTGTATCGGCGCACTGGAACCCTACCAGACATTGGTTGAGGACGTTTACGAACATGCCGTGGCCTCAGCGATGAATGATTACCGCTTTTACCCGGTGCGCCTGGCTGAATTAAACGAGATAAATATCGAGATTTCACGCCTGACAGTCCCGCATCCTTTGGATTATACCAACCCAATGGACCTGCCCGCATTGTTGCATCCGGGTTTGGACGGCGTGATTCTCCGAGACGGGTTTAAACGTGCCACGTTTTTACCCCAGGTGTGGGTCCAATTACCAACCCCCGAAGATTTTTTGATGCATCTTTGCCAGAAAATGGGTTCGGCCGGGAATATCTGGCGGCAGAAAATGTTGCAAGTCAGTATTTACCATGTTGAAGAATTCAGTGAAAAAGATGTTGAGTTATAAAAAAAGGGATTAACCACGAACGATTTTGATCACCCGAATTAATAGTTTATTTAAAAAATACCGATTAATAAAATGAACACCAACGGTTTTCCGTTGGTGTTCATTT
>JAJTBH010000534.1 GCA_021287005.1 Anaerolineae bacterium | reverse complement strand
CTATGGAACTTTTTAAGGTTATAATAAAAAATCATTATCAAATAGAGGCCGAAAAATCAATGAATATTTTACCTGTTTGGATTGAAGAAACTCGTGTAAACGCCAATGACAGTGATTTTGAAGGAAAATGGAAAGCAACCCGCATTCTTCAAGTTATGCAAGAAGTCGGAAATCGGCACGCCATTCAATTGGGAGTTGGTTTTAAAAACTTAATTCAATTTAACCAGGCCTGGGTGCTTTCGCGATTAAGAATCCGCTTTCTTGATTTTCCCGGAATTGACGAACAGATAAAAATTCAGACCTGGCCAAAAGGAATACAACAAAAGATTTTTTTCGACCGTCATTTTAAAATGAGTAACTCAAATGGGCAGACCATAGCATTGGCGTCGGCCGCGTATTTGTTAATTGATTTTGAAGCACGGAAAATGCTGCGCCCTTCAGCATTAAACGTTCAATTGCCTGAAAATTCCGAAATGAGTGCGATTGACGAACAACTCGAAAAAATTCCGGTACCCGATCAGCTTGACGAGCAGATGCGCGTAAAGGCAACTTATTCAACCCTGGATGTTATGGGCCATGTAAATAATACGCGATATTTGGAATGGATTGGAGATTGTTTTACAGTTGAACATTATAAAACCCACAAATTGGAATGGGTGCAAATCAACTATGCCAATGAAATAAAGCCGGGTGAAGAAATCTCATTATCCAGCGGAAGCCTGAATAACGATGCGTTCACCCGGGTGATAACGGGCAATAACCTGACGGCCGGTAATCGTGCTTTTGAGGCCATGATTAACTGGTCGCCACGGAATTAATTTTTGGCCGTTAAAGGTTGGTGCCAGAATTTAACAAAAAGACCATAAAGCCAATTAACGATCAACCGGATTGCCAATGCCGCCGAGAGACAATAAGGCGGCAAAATCATCATGATATATTGCGGCCACTTTGTATTCCAGATGATTAAAAATAAAAATCCCAATATCAGCCATGAAAAGAAAATCGGGTAGTCACGTTTTAAAGCCCAAAGCCCTAAAATTGCCAGTGGCAAAAACATTCCATCTATAGCCAATAAATAATTTCCTGGTGCTACAAAAAAAGGTGGCATTTTGTAAGAAACATTGGGGACTGATTGTGCCAGCCAGAGAAACGGCTGCCAGAATGGGTAATCATACTTGATTTCTTCTACGGAACTGCTGGCATAAACATAATTAAATTTTAGAGACGCCTGTAAATGCCGAATCGGGGTCTCCCATAAACTGGGATTAAGTAAAACGAAAGTAAGGATGGCCAATAATCCCCAGACCAGCATTGGTTTTAATAAATCTGTCCTCTTATTTTTAAGCATTAATCCCAGGGCATAAAACGCCGCAGCGATGCCGGCGATCCCATACAAATATTTGGATGCCACCGTCACTCCCAGTGACAATGCTGAAATCAGCAACCAAAAAACTTGCCACCTAAAAAACTTTTTTTGAGGTAATGGCGTAATTGCTTTTGAGAATGAAAAAACGCAAATGATACTTGATAAAAGGGGCAAAGCTTCAAGATAAATCACACTGCTGTACTTGATCGCATAGGTATGGACTGCCAATAACAAACCGGCTATGGGGTTAATCAAACTCAAGGCTAAAACCGCTGTGGTACCAAAAACTACCGAGACCATACGTAAATTAAAAATACTTTGAAAATCGGGTAGGCCAATAATTGGATCGCTTTTAGGTACAGTAAAATATTCCGTTGGACGTGTCGTTTTTGCAAGTACAGCGCCATAAACCAACTTAAATAAAGCCGGGTGTTCATTATTATAGTCCGTCCCGATTAATCGAGGCCAATTGCGATCCAGAAAATCGATTGAATAATCAATCGCCGCATGCATGTATACAGGCTCATCAAATTCCACAGGGCCATAGAGTGCAACCCGTAATCGTAAACCAAAAGCGCCCAGCGTAATTAATAATACAATCACAATCCGCCACAAATGGGAGGGTGAAAAAAAATCACCTTTGTTTTCGATATATAAATTATGATTCATTTTTTAACCGGTCTTTTTTTACTTTTCTATAATTCCCCCGGAAAAAGAACAATGCCTCTCTGATTTATTGTTTCTTATTTAATATACCACGCTATTATATCCTTTATAATAGCGATATTATGAAAAAGGTAAGAGCTTACTCTCCTCTGGGAGAAATCACCCGTGGAAAAACAGCACAAAACAGGTTACGGCGGGTGGATA
>JAJTBH010000533.1 GCA_021287005.1 Anaerolineae bacterium | reverse complement strand
GGCAAACGGAGATTATTGGGGGTATGCAGCATTCTGGGAAGACGCCGTTTATATGGGTATATTACCGCTCCTGTTAGCATTAATCGGCGTGAATCCTTTTAGATTCAAAAATCCCGGAAAGGACATCATTTCATTAAATATTAATCGCTGGGTAAATTTTGGCCGGGTGGTTTTGGTGATCACGATTATCCTGGCCTTGGGATATAACACGCCCGTTTACCCTTTTTTGTACCATTATGTACCGACTTTTTCCATGTTTAACGCGCCGGCGCGATTAATGGTGATTATTATATTTTTTATATCCTGTTTTGCCGGAATGGGGGTTAGCTACTGGAAAAAACCTTTCAGTCGGGATAAGAAGCGGCTTGAATATTTAACTGTCAGTGGATTGGCTATCATATTAGGCGGAGCAGGGGCCTGCCTTTTAATAAAAGGGATAAACCCAACTGTTTTTCAACCTGTGATCTTAATGGGCGCTTTAATTTTTGGAAGCGGTCTGATATTAATCAATTCTACCAATATACCAGGCCTCAAACAGACTCGTTGGAGCATAATCGTTATTGTTTTTGTGATGGGCGATCTGCTTTTGGCGGGAATTAATTTTAATCCAACCATAAATATGGATTTTTTCAAGCAAAACGAGGTCCTTCCAGATAATTATCCGGAACAAGGTCGAATTTTTATTGATCAGTCCAATGAATACGCTCTGAAATTTCAGAAATATTTACGGTTTAAAGATTTTTCGCCTCCCGGAGATTGGGAAAGGATGCGGGAAGCACAGTTACCCAATATTAATATGCTCGACCGGGTGTATTCAGCCAGTAATTTTGATCCGTTAGTTTATGGCCGTTATCAAACCTGGCTCGATCGATTTGAAACTGCAAATAAAAATCAAAAAGAAAAAATGCTCAAATTGATGAATGTGCATACTTTATTGATGGCAAATATCCGCGGTAATGAGAGTGGGGTCGTGCCGGTTTTAACAGAAGCGGGCGGTTGGGTCTCATGGGCAAATTGTGTTTTGCCGGCGGTAAATGAAAAAGAGGCATTGGAAAAAACCATTGATATAAAAAACCAAAATCAAATCGTGCTTGAGGGTTATACTGGCCCTTTGGATTGTAATAACAGCCCAGGTCACCGGACATCAAAAATCACCGAATTAACCGCTCAACAGGTCGTGATTGAAACACAATCTGATGGCACAGGATGGCTCAGGTTGGCTTATTTAAATTATCCCGGATGGCAGGTCAAAATTGACGGAAGCCCGGCGCATTTGTATAAGGCGGATTATTTATTCTGGGCTGTGTTAGTGCCTTCGGGAAAACACACCGTGGAATTTGAATATGTCCCGGTCAGTTTTTTCAGCGGGCTTTTAGTCAGTTTAATGGGCCTGGTGGGGCTGGTATTTTTGTGGAAAAAGGCGGGGTGGGTGAAATAAACCGTCAAAAAGATTTGATGATATCCATTAATACGTCGGGCATGTAAGGTTTTTGGATAAATGCATCGGCGCCATTGTTTATACAAACTTCTTTCATCGCCATACCGGAAGTCATGATAACTTTAATCGCTTTTAAACGAGGTTCACTTTTAATTGCCGATAAAATCTCAATGCCTGAAGATTGTTGCAAACGCACATCCATTAATACAACGTCCGGTGAATAAACCTTCAGGTCGTTTAAGATATTATTTTTATCCAATTGGGAAGCGGGGAAAACTGTATAACCGTCAATCTCAAGCAAGGTCTTGAGAAGCGATTGCATGGTTCTGTCATCTTCAACCAGATAAATTTTTTTCATGCACACCTCATGAAAACAGCATTTTCCGGTTTGTTGAGGCGCGGGTGACAGGACTCGAACCTGCATCCGTCAGCTTAGAAGGCTGCTGCTCCTCCATTGAGCTACACCCGCCAAATAGCCTATCAATATGAAAAGGTTTTATACACTTTCATCCCAATAATTATTGTTGTAAGCTCGTGCCTATTATATCAAGCAATGAAGAATATAGTAAGATTAAAAACAGCCCTCTTCACTGACGGACGCAAGTTTTTCCCCTGTCACAAACGCCATATTTTTTCTTGTTTAATAAAATAATAAAAAAAGGTAATTACTCACAGGTTTTTGCGTAGGGTGCGGTCGATCTTTGACCGCACCAATCCTGCGCCCAAATCTGGCAAAGCGGTGCGGTCTGCGCTTTTTCCAGCCGCAGAGACTCATGTGCTACGCGCAGGTCGCTTGACCATGCACC
>JAJTBH010000532.1 GCA_021287005.1 Anaerolineae bacterium | reverse complement strand
ATTTCATCGAAGGAAAAGTTTTCAGAATATCCAAAACCATTTGCGTTATTTTCGCGCTTTCTTCAGTCGTCAAACCCTTTGCTGCCAACTCGCCGGGTTCAGGGGTAACTTCATCTACAAAAAAGAAACCCGCTTTTTCCACACATTCATCTAATGTTGATAATCTCTCTTGAATAATCGGCGCGATTTTTTCCAATTTTTCTGTATCGGTATGCAGTCCTTGGGCTTCAAAAAACGGCTTTGTTCGTTGCGCCAGGTCTTGGATCGATAACGAACGGATGTGAACGCCGTTAAAGTGATCGAGTTTTGTAAAATTAATCGCAGCAGGCGCAGGGTTTAATTTTTCCAGGTTGAATTTTTCAATCAAATCCGCCATCAAAAAATGTTCGGTATGATCGTCGTAACTCCAGCCCATTAAAGCGATCCAGTTTACAACCGCCTCCGGTAAATAGCCCAGGCCGCCCATATCTTTAACAAAAATTGAATATCCATCTTTGTTTAAATCGGCTGCCTCGCGCTTGCTCATTTTGCCTTTACCACTGGGTTTTAAGAAGATTGAAAGATGTACCCACTCCGGTTCCTGCCAACCAAAAGCGCGGTGAATGTGCCCATGTAAAGGAAAAGTGGATAACCACTCGGACCCGCGAATGACATGTGTAATGCCCATTAAATGATCGTCAACGGCAGCAGCCAAATGATAAAGCGCCAGCCCGTCCGATTTTACGATAATGTAATCATCCAGTGCACGATTCTCAACCGTAATAGCACCGCGTACCACATCTGTTACGGTTATACTTCCTTCATCAGGCATCTTAAAACGAATTACATGCCGCTCTCCCTCAGCAACGCGTCTTTTCGCTTCCGATAAAGGTAAATCTCGACAGGTTCGATCATAATGTAAAGTTTCTTTATTTTTTTGCTGCTCCTGACGCACCTGGTCAAGTCTTTCAGGCGTGCAGAAACAATAATAAGCTTTACCTTCATTTATTAGTTTTTCTGCATATTCCTGATAAATTTGTTTTCTTTCAGATTGTCGGTATGGGCCGCAAGGCCCGCCAACGTCGGGGCCTTCATCCCATTCGATGCCCAACCATTTTAAACTGCTAATAATCTCTTGTTCGGCGCCCTCAACAAATCTCTTTCGATCCGTATCTTCAATTCGTAAAATAAATTGACCATTGGTTTTTTTGGCCATTAAATAATCAAATAATGCCGTTCTGGCGCCGCCTAAATGTAAAAATCCTGTCGGCGATGGGGCAAATCGAACACGAGCGGGTTTTGAATAATCAGTCATATAACTCCAGTCTTTTTAAATACTCGTATTTCGGGCAGCCACTGATTCGGTTAATCCAATTCCCAAAACCAGAGAAAGTAGTGAACTGCCGCCGTAACTAATAAAGGGTAATGTCAACCCCGTTACCGGGATAAGGTTTAAGTTTACTCCGATATTTACTGCACCTTGAAAGAAAATCAATGTAGCAAAGCCGTAAGCGATTAAAGCGCCATACATATCACTGGCCATCCGCGCTGCCCGCAGACAACGAAAAATTACAAAAACCAAAAAAGCAATCACGATTACGGTTCCGACAAACCCGAATTCTTCGGCCATGGCTGAAAAAATGAAATCGGTATGCCTCACTTTTAAAAATCGTAATTGCACCTGGGAACCGTGTCCATAACCCTGGCCGAAGATTCCACCGGAACCGATCGAAATTAAAGCCTGATCGACATTATATGTATCACCGTATCGCGCGTTGGGGTCTGGGACTATAAAATTTACAATTCGTTGTAATTGATAATCTTGAATAAACGGAATATTTACTCCTGCGGCTATTAAAACGACAAAAAATATCATTAAAACAAATGCCACGGCAGCAAAAAATATCGTATGTTTAACCGGCAATTTATTAATCCATAACATCGAAAACCAGATAACAAAAATTACAATCGACGTGCTTAAGTTCGGTTGCAGCAAAATCCAGACAACAATACCGGCAGTTATCATTAAACTTTGCAGCACCCAACGCAGATCATGTTTTTCGTTTTGAGTTTCCGAAAAATATTCGGCCAGGGTTAATATAATAACAATTTTTCCAAGTTCAGATGGTTGAATTAAGATAAGTCCGGTATCCAACCACCTGGCAGAGCCAAAACGGGCGGTTCCATAGACAAAAATAATCAAAAGGAACACCACTGTGGTAATGTACATAATCCGCGATAAGGATGACCAATAATGGTAATCTATTAA
>JAJTBH010000016.1 GCA_021287005.1 Anaerolineae bacterium | reverse complement strand
CCACCATAATCGGGCTGAGACCCATGGAGGGTTCATCCAGCAGGATTAAACTGGGGCGAGACATTAAACCACGTCCGGTGGCCAACATTTGTTGTTCGCCGCCCGAGAGGGTACCGCCCAGTTGTTTTTCGCGTTCTTTGAGGCGCGGAAAACTCTGGTAAACGCGGTTAATGCTGTTTTTGATTTCTTCAGGGTCGTTGCGTGTGTAGGCGCCCATTTCGAGGTTTTCGCGCACGGTCAAAGGGGCAAAAATCTTGCGTCCTTCGGGCACGTGGCTGATGCCCATGCGCACAATGGTTTCAACGGGGGTGGTGGTGATCTCCTGGTCTTTAAAACTGATATGGCCGGAGCGGGGTCGAATGAGGCCGGATAACGCACGCAAAGTTGTCGATTTTCCGGCGCCGTTTGCGCCAATCAGGGTAACAATTTCTCCCTCTTCGATATGGAAAGAAATGCCTTGCAGCGCGTGGATGGCGCCATAATATACGTTGAGGTCTTTTACATCAAGCAACATGGCCGGCTTCCTTACCCAGGTAGGCTTCGATTACCTTGGGATTATTTTGAATATCGCTGGGGGTTCCGCGTGCAATAACTTCACCAAAATCCATAACGGTGATGTGTTCGCAAACACCCATAACAAATCTCATCTGGTGTTCGATTAAAAGGATGGTCAGATTGAAGCGTTCACGAATGAAATGGATCAACTCCATTAATCTGACGATCTCGGCGGGATTCATACCGGCCGCGGGTTCATCCAACAGCAGCAGCTTGGGATCGCAGGCTAAAGCGCGGGCAATTTCCAGGCGGCGCTGTTCACCATAAGGCAGGTTTTTGGCGATTTCATTCTGAATATCCGCCAGACCAAAAATATCGAGGAATTCCTGGGCTTTTTCGGTTAGTTCTTTTTCTTTGGCCGAAAACTTGCCGGAACGCAGGATACCGTCAAACAGGCTGTAACCTGAATGGGAATGGTAGGCGATGCGCACGTTATCGAGCACGCTTAAGTTGTTAAAGAGACGAATGTTCTGGAAGGTACGGCCGATGCCCAGGCGGGTAATTTCATAAGGCTCAAGACCAACGACGCTTTCATCGCAGAAGATGATGTCGCCGCCGCTGGGATGATAAAGCCCGGTGATCATGTTAAAGGCGGTGGTCTTGCCGGCGCCGTTGGGGCCGATCAGACCTTGCAGGTCGCCTTTCTTAAGGGTAAAACCAAGATTGTTGACAGCCCGCAGACCGCCAAAATATTTGGTGAGAGATTGAACATCGAGAACGTTGGGTTTTGATTCGTTAATTTCAGACATAGTTGATCTCCCTCGCCGTTAATTGGCTGCAGAATTGGCGCTTGTATCCTGCTTCTTCTTAAAAGGTGCAAAAACAGGAGATTTGAGGAAGCCCCATTCAACAGAACCGAGCAAACCTTGAGGACGCAAGAGCATCAACAGCAAGAGTGCAATGGGATAAAGAACATAACGCCAGGAGGGGGCATCGGTTCCCATCTTTCCGAGCAGTACGCGCAGCATACCTTCCAGGAAGAAGAGCCAACCGAATGAAGCGGTGATTGTACCGGTCATGGAGCCCAGGCCGCCGAAGACGACGATGATAAGCGGGTTGTAACCGGCCAAAAAGTCGAAGGTGCTGGGGCTGAGGAAGGCCATATAGTGAGCATAAACGCCACCGCCGATGCCGGCGAAGAAACTGCCGATGACGAAGGCCAGCAGTTTGTTGTTGGCGATATTAATACCCATGGCTTTTGAAGCGGTTTCATCTTCACGCACTGATAAAATAGCGCGGCCGGTGGAGGATTGCAGCAGGTTGCGCATGATGATGATGATCACAACCATAAAGAAGAAAGCCCAGAACCAGGTGGTCAGTTTTGGAATACCGATCATACCGCGCCCGCCTTTCATTTCAGGGAAGGGCAGGATGGTGTCGGAGTTGATCATGAGGGTGTTGGCAACGATGGTGAAACCGAGGGTGGCAATACCGAAATAATCGCTACCCAATGACAGTACGGGCAGACCAAACAAGAAGGCCACAATGGCGGCCAGAGCGCCGGCCAGAACCACGGCCAGGAAATAAACGATCTGAATGACCCATTCGCTGCGCAGCGGGCCGGGATGGGCGGCTTTGCCGATGTTGGGGCTGATAAAGGAGGCCAGAGCATTGCCGATGAAATAAGCCAGCACACCCGCGATGACCACGCCAATCAAATAGAGGGTGAAGGATGATAATACCGGTGTGCGGCGGAAACGGCCAAGAAATTTGCTGGTGATGAAGATAAATAAACCTGACAGAGCAACACCCACCATAACGACCGTTAAACCGCTGGCATCCGAGTTCATCCAACGATAGGTGATATCGGCAGCCGTATAAGCGCCGATGCCGTAAAAAGCGTATTGACCCAGGCTGAACTGGCCGTTAAATCCGTAAATCAGATTTAACCCCAGGGTCACCATGGTAATGGTACAGGCCTGGAATAACAAACCGCTGTCGAAACTGTTTAAAATTTTAAAATTGAGTGCCAGTTGTACAATACCAAAAGCAACAACGATACCCAAAATTTTCGCCCACAGCTGTTTAAATCCCATAGCCCACAGCAACCCATAGATATAAGCAATGATTGCTATGATTTTAAAAATTGAAAGAAAAAGATCTCCAAATTCCATCTTGTTCTCCTAGGCTTTCTCTTTTTCTGGTTCGCCGAAGATACCGGTGGGACGCACCAGCAGGACGATAATTAAAATAGCGAATGCAACAGCATCGCGCATCGGCGTGGAAATATAGGCCATAGTCATAGCTTCGGCCTGACCCATAATCAAAGCGCCCACCAGAGCACCCGGGATGCTGCCGATGCCACCCAAAACAGCTGCCACAAAGGCTTTTAAGCCGGGGAGTACCCCCAACAAACTATAGATGGAAGGATATGCGATGGCGTACAATACACCGCCCAAACCGGCGAAACCGGCGCCAATGGCGAAGGTAAATGAAATCACCTGATCGACGTTGATACCCATCAAACGCGCAGTGGGTTTGTCAAAAGATGAAGCGCGCATGGCAATGCCAATTTTGGTATTTTGCACCAGGAAACGCAAGAAAAATTGCACTACGATCGAGGTAACCACGATAATGATAAAAATATTTGAAAAAGTGATGCTTTTATCGGGTGGGGTTTGGCCTGGTTGGATTAAGTAAAAACCGTTATTGAAGTACCATGTTATTACTTCGAAAGGACGCTGGTAGGGGATAAAACGCGGGGTAAACACAAAACTGAGCGCGCCAAAATATTCGAGGAAAAAGGAAACACCGATGGCGGTAATTAAAGCGGCGATACGGGGGGCATCGCGTAAGGGTTTATAAGCCACACGTTCGATGGTGATTGCCAGCAAAATACACATGAGCATGGACAATAAAACCACTGTGACTGAACCAATGACCACCACAAGCCCTTCAGGCATTCCGGGGAAAACATTGGCCGGCCAGCGGTGCAGACTAAATCGGGTGACCGCATAAAAACTGGTAAAAGCGCCTACCATAAACACATCACCATGGGCAAAGTTAATCAATTTGACGATGCCATAAACCATGGTATAGCCCAGGGCAATCAGGGCATAAACAAAGCCCAACTGCAGTCCATTAAGAACGAATTGAACAAAGAGAGAGGGGTCTTTTATTGCATTTGGAACAATCAGGTATAAAACCAAAATGACAAGACTTGCAAGAAAGACCTGTCCAATCCATGCCAGGGGAGATTTGGTCTGGCGCAGGACGGGTTGAGGTGGGGTGAGACTGGATTCTTTTTGCATGTTCGCGTAAGACTCCGAAAATATGGGATGATTGTGTTACTAAATGGCATAAATAACTAAACTAATAAATAGGAGAGATTGTTTAAAGGATTTTTTATGATAGCTTAGATATTTATACAATAATTGCCTAATAATCAAAAGGAGGGGCGGCTGTTGAAGCCGCCCCTGCACTTTTTCAAAAAGTATTGGGATTAGGGAGCAACCACCGAGTTGAAGACGATCTTGCCATCTTTGACTTCCAAAACAGTGGCGGATTTGACCGGGTTGTGGTTCGCATCGAAGGTGATGTCACCGGTTACGCCCTTGAATTTGATCGCGGCGATCGCGTCTTTGACTTTGGCGGTATCATCGGCACCGGCTTCTTTGATGCCTTCGATAATCAGGTTGGTGGCGTCGTAACCGAGGGCGGCTAACGCATCCGGAACCTTGGCATTGCCCTTGTCATCTTTGTATTTCTCGCCGTAGGCTTTCACGAAGTTGACAACGGATTCATCGGTGCTGTCAGGTGAATAGTGATTGGTGTAATAACCGCCTTCGGCAGCTTTCAGATCCAGGTCTGAGGAGTCCCAACCATCGCCACCCATGAAGGGAGCGGTGATGCCTTTTTCCTTGGCCTGTTTCATAGCCAGGTTGACGATGTTGTAATAATCGGGCAGGTAAACCATGTCGGGTTTAGCTTCGGCGATTTTGGCCAGGATGGCTGAGAAATCGGTGTCTTTACCGGTGTAGGATTCGGTACCGACAACTTCGCCGCCCAATTCGGTGAAGGAATTGGTGAAGGCTTCGGCCAGACCTTTGACGTAGTCGTTAGACTGGTCAACCATAACGAAAGCGGTTTTGGCTTTTAAGGTTTCGGTGGCGAATTTGGCAGCAACTTTACCCTGGAAAGGATCGATGAAGCAGGCGCGGAAGATGAAATCTTTCACGGTGCCATCTTCGGTAACAGTCACGGAAGGATTGGTGGAGGTTGAAGAAACCTGGACAACACCCTTGGCGTTGGCGATTTCGGTCACGGGGATGGTAGCCTTGGAGCAGACTTCGCCCATGATGTAATGTACGCCGTCCTGGTCGATGACCTTGTTGGCAGCGTTCACAGCGGGTTCAGGAGTACACTGGCTGTCTTCCACGATCGGCACGATCTTCATACCCAGAACGCCACCCTTGGCATTCCATTCATCGATGGCCATCAGAGCGCCTTCTTTGGTGGAAACACCAAAGGTAGGAACGGGGCCGCTCAGAGGGGCCAGAATGGCGAGTTTCAGTTCACCACTGGTAGCGGGGGCTGCTTCGGCAGCGGGAGCTTCAGCAGCGGGGGCTTCGGTAGCAGCAGGAGCTGCGGCAGCGGGTGCTTCGGCTGCAGGGGCGGCAGGAGCCGGGGTGGCAGCGGGAGCGCATGCAGCAAACAACACTGCAACGATCATGAATAAAGCAAATACACGGAATTTCATTTTCTTCTCCTCATTAAAGATTTGATTTTTGAAACTGATTCTTTTTAAGAAAAATGATTGGTCTATTTTGTGGGCTTTAGAGATCACCTCCTTAAACCACCGGAATAATTATTTATACTAAGTGCAAAAAGGGATAATGAATTCAGATGCGAATATTAGATAAAGATGACTACCATTCTTGAAAGAATGTTACCACTAAATTTGAGGTTGAGTTAAGAATTTCTTGTTGAGCAATACCTTTATATACTACTCCAGTAACGTGCTCTTTGTCAATACTTTGAAGTGAGTAAAGGCATATATTACCTAAATGGGTAGGTGCGGTTAATTGCTTTAATCTTAAAAATCTACTATAATTTATTCAACTATACCCGTAATGGAAGGAGAGTAATTTAAAATGGCTAGTGTAACTTATCGTAACATCTGGAAACGGTTTGGAGATTTTATCGCTCTTAATAATCTCAACCTGGAAATTGAAGACAAAGAGTTCCTGGTACTGGTTGGCCCGTCGGGTTGTGGTAAAACCACGGCTTTGCGCTGCCTGGCCGGTCTCGAAGAAGTGACCTCGGGTGATGTGTTGATTGGTGATCAGGTGGTTAATGATGTCGCCCCCAAAGATCGCGATATCGCCATGGTGTTCCAGTCTTACGCTTTGTATCCGCATATGACCGTTTTTGAAAATATGGCTTTTGGTTTACGTCTGCGCAAAGTCGCCAAAACCGAAATCAAACGCCGCGTGGAAGAAGCCGCCCAGACCCTGGGTATCGAACATCTGCTCAAACGCCGCCCGCGTGAATTATCCGGCGGTCAGCGCCAGCGTGTTGCTCTGGGACGCGCCATTGTTCGCGAACCGAAAGTGTTCCTGTTTGATGAACCACTCTCCAACCTGGACGCTAAATTAAGAGTTCAAACCCGCGCTGAAATCAGCAAACTGCATCAGCGTTTGCAGACCACCTTTATTTATGTTACCCACGATCAGACTGAAGCCATGACCATGGCTACCCGTATCGCAGTGATGAATAAAGGCGTTTTACAGCAGTTGGATACACCCCAGAACCTGTATGATCGCCCCGGCAACCTGTTTGTCGCCGGTTTCATCGGTTCACCGGCCATGAACTTCTTCCCGGCCAAACTGCGCAAGGATGACAAAGACCTGTATGTGGATGGCGACGGTTTTGCCGTGAAAGTTCCCGATAACCGCACCGAATTATACATGCCCTATGTTGGCAAGGATGTTATTTTTGGTATTCGCCCCGAAGATATTCACAACCCCGCTTATGTGCCCCAGGGCATTCACCCTGCCATGGTTGAGAGCAAAGTGGATGTGACCGAATTAATGGGTAATGAAATTTTCCTGTATATGATCACCGGCAAAAACAATTTTGTCGCTCGTGTGGACCCGCGTACGCAGTTCCACGTAGGTGACAAGATTCAACTGGCCTTCAATATGGATAATTTCCACATCTTTGATCCTTCCCAGGATCCCGAAAACCCGCCGGCTGTTCGTTAAGCCCCAAGGTTGATTAAGTGATGAAGACATATAGCGCAAGGATTATCCTCTTGCGCTATATGCTTAATACAGACCAATGTTAAATGGAGGAAAGTCTATGATTAAATTAGTACTTTTGAGACACGGTGAAAGTGTCTGGAATAAAGAAAATCGTTTCACCGGTTGGACGGATGTAGATCTGTCTGAAAAGGGTGTCGGTGAAGCGCATAATGCCGGAAAATTAATGCGCGAGGCGGGTTTTGTTTTTGATATTGCTTATACTTCCGTGCTCAAACGCGCCATCCGCACGCTGTGGATTTCATTGGAAGAACTCGATCAGATGTGGATTCCGGTGATTAATACCTGGCGCTTAAACGAACGCCATTACGGCGCTTTACAGGGTTTGAACAAAGCTGAAATGGCTGCCAAGTTTGGTGAAGAGCAGGTATTGGTTTGGCGCCGCAGTTACGACGTTCCCCCGCCGGCACTGGAAGAGAGCGACGAACGTTATCCCGGCAAGGATGCCCGTTATCAGAACGTCAGCAAAAACGATATTCCCAAGGCCGAATGCTTAAAAGATACCGTTGATCGCTTTTTGCCCTTCTGGCACGATACGGTTGCCCCCACTTTAAAATCCGGTAAACGAGTCATCATCGCCGCTCACGGCAACAGCCTGCGTGCCCTGGTGAAATATCTTGATAATATTCCCGATGATGAAATTGTGGGTTTAAACATCCCCACCGGTGTGCCGCTGGTGTATGAACTGGACGACAACCTCAAACCGTTGAAACATTATTATTTGGGAAACCAGGACGAAATTGAAAAGGCCATTGCTTCAGTGGCAAACCAGGGCAAAAAACAATAACCCGAAAATAGCTTTTGGGGGCATGCAGTAAATGGAGAGATGCCCATGAAAAAATCTCCCCGCCGGATGGATCAAATTTCATTATTGGCGGGGAGATTTTTTTTATTAATCAATCCACTCGTTTACTGAAATAAGCCCCGCCAAAGGCCAGCAGCAAACCGCCGATGAAAGCGAATACACCGGCGAAAATGAAGGCATCCATCCAGAACTGCAAGGGAAACAGGCGGATGAGCGTGTCGGAAAACAGAAATGTCCAGGTGCCGTCTTTAAAAAATATCTGGTGAAAGTGGGTAAACAGTTCGCTGAAATCACTGAAAACACCCACCAGCGCCGCCGCAATCAGGGCCAGCGTCAGCCAGCCACCTTTGGATAAAGCTCCGAGATAGGTGGAAAACCAATGCCTCTGCCAACCCCAGATACCGCCGGCCAGGATGATGGCAAACAGGAAATACCAGGCCAAAAAAGCCGCCTGTACCACGCCCTTTACATCTTCCATGTGGCTCAATTCTTGTGGTTGGTATAGCGCTTTACCATCCGCAAAGGTCTGGTTGCCCAGAAAGGAGATATCGGCCGAGTTAATCAGGTATTCCACGGCCAATCGTGAATATTGCAGGCGCTCGGCGGTGCTGAATCCATATGGATCGGCAGGAAAATCAGCCTGATTATATTCATGTTCCAGAAAAGCAGGAACCATTAACAGGCGCGTGGCGGAGATTAAAAGAAAAAACGGGATGATGAGGGCAATGATCCAGCAGAAAATGCGGTATAAAGTATTCATTGGATATTCTCCATTTCATTTGAGAATAAAAAGCTGAGAATCATGTTATTGGTGATCCATTCAATGGGGGCGTGATCGTCGCTGAAAACCAGGCCCGCTTCGGGGGCCGGCTGCAAATTGGAAAGCGTGATTTCCATGCTTTCCAGCAGCAGCGCCGGCGTGCCGGGATTATTTTTAAGGTAAAGATAATTTTTAAAAAGGTCAACTTCGTGGGTGGGGCGGGCTGAGGCAAAGATGATGGAGTTAAACGAACCGGGAATATCAATGACATGCACGCTTGGAAAAACAGTCAGGATGGTGCTGCTTAACGAATTAATCAGGCTGCGATCCGAGGGGCTGCGACCGACATTAATCGCCATGACGCCGTCTTCGGCCAGGTGATCATAAACGATTTGAAAAAATTCACGCGTGGTCAGGTGAAAAGGGATATATGGGGGTTGGTAGGCATCTACACTGATGATCTGATAACGGTAAGGGCTGTGTTCCAGACCCCAGCGACCATCCTGAATGATCACATTCAGATTTTTTTCGTTCATATCGAAATATTTTTGACCGGCTTCGACTATTTTTGGGTCAATTTCAAATCCGTCAATGGGAACCGCGCCATAAACCTGGGTGGCTTGGCGTGCTGTGGTTCCGGCAGCCAGACCGACGATGGCAATGCGCTGGACTTGAGCCGGGTCGTAATTGGCGGGGTTAAAAAAAGGAGCTACGACTACCTGTTCCCAGGGGCCGTGATAGTTACTCACCGTGGGGTGGTAGATAGAATGTACACCCTGACCTTCATTCAGGCGCAGATAATTAAATTGTTCACGTTCAATGACCTGAATGTAGTTGTAAGCCGATTCGGTTTCATAAATCAGACCGGGCGTGGCTTTATCCCCGCCGGGTAGCCCCCAAAAATTAACCAAAATTAAAGCCGGGATAAACAGAAAAAAAGGTAAAACTTTTTTAATCCCGGCTGATAGCCATAAACCAATCAAGCCGGCAAACAATAAAATGGCACTCAAGATTAAAAAGGTGCGGTAGGTTCCAAATAATGGGATGGTGATCAAGGAGGGTAAAAAGGTGCCTACAAAAGAGCCAAGTGTGGATATGGCATAAATTTGTCCTGAAATACGCCCCACATCTTTGTTGTCCTGAACGGCCAGGCGAATGGCAAAAGGCGAAGCCATGCCCAGTAATGTGATCGGAATGAAGAGCAAAATTAATACGGCGCTAAAAGAACCGAATAAGACCCCCAGGGTTAACTGGTCAAAAGCTTCTGCGGCCAGTTTTAATACCGGGCGCGAAACCAGCGGCACGATGCCGATGGCTATTGCCGCCCCGATCAATATCAGGTAAAAATTCCTGGGACTGGCGTAACGATCTGCCCAAAAACCTCCTAAAAAATTTCCAACCGTCAGATAGATCAGAATCAGACCGATGATGCTGGCCCAGACCAGATTGCTGGTACCAAAAACCGCTCCCAATAACCTGGAGGAGGCCATTTCGACCGCCAGTGAAGTCAGCCCTGAAATAAAAACGGCTGTGTATAAATATTTACGCATCGTCATTGTTGTTATCTCCCGGATATTGAACATGATTATACCGTAAAGCCGGGATGCGAGTGTTTTAAGACATGCGAGCCGTTGAGGTTTCAGAGATGGACCAGGCCTTTTGATTATGGCGCGGTGATATTTTTATTTTGTGGTATAAACAGGTTAATACAAGATCACCAATCCTGGTAAAAAACGAGGTGGCGTATGAAGCTGGTCAGTGTTGCTGAAATGCGGGCGATGGAACAAGAGGCCAATGAACGGGGAGTAAGTTATGGCCAAATGATGATTACAGCCGGTGAAGGCCTGGCTAAAATTATCTTAAAAAAATCCGTTTCATTAAAAGATAAAACAGCGCTGGCCCTGGTCGGCTCGGGAAATAACGGCGGCGATGCCCTGGTTGCCCTGGTTGCCCTGTCGCGCGAACAATGGCATGTGACGGCATACCTGGTGCGCCCCCGCCCGGCGGATGATCCGCTGGTGTTGTTACTGCGCAATAACGGCGGTGACCTGGTGGATACCACAACGGATGCGGATTTTCATGTACTGGATAAACTACTGGCCGGATCGGCGGTATTAATCGACGGTGTTTTGGGAACGGGTGTTAAATTGCCGCTGCGGGTTGATGTGGCGCGGGTGCTTGAACATGTAAAGTTATTTACCCCGCGACCTTATACGGTGGCGGTGGACTGCCCTTCCGGGGTTGATTGTGACAGCGGCGAGGCCGCCGATGAAACCATTCCGGCCAACATTACGGTGTGTATGGAGGCAGTTAAACAGGGGCTTGTCGCTTTGCCGGCTTTTGGATATGCCGGAAAGATCATTAAGGTTGACCTGGGTCTACCGGTTGAAATGGCATCCCAGCAGGATTTACATAAATATATGGTGGACGCCGATATGGTGCGGGCAGCTTTGCCTGAGCGGCGTCTTGATTCACATAAAGGCAGTTTTGGCACTTTGATGGTGGTGGCCGGTTCGGTTTATTATATGGGCGCAGCTCTGCTGGCAGGTAAGGCGGCTTATCGCATTGGCGCCGGGCTGGTGCAAATGGGGGTAACCTCTTCTTTGCAGACCGCGCTGGTGGGCAGTTTGCCCGAAGCCACCTGGGTGCCGCTGCCGGATGAAGATGGCTGCATCTCGCGGGAGGCAATCAATGTATTACATAACCATCTTGAACGTACCACTTGCATGTTATTGGGCCCCGGTCTGGCAACGCATGAATCAACAGCAGAGTTTGTTAATTTGTTGTTGACTGATCCGACGGTTAAGACCAAACAAAAGGAGTCCGAAAATAATTTTCCGATGGTGATTGATGCAGATGGCATTCGTTTGCTGGGTCAGATTCCGCAGTGGTTTAAAATTTTGCCGCCCGGCTCGATCTTAACCCCGCATCCCGGTGAGATGGCGATATTAACCGGTTATAAGGTCAGCGACATACAACAAAACCGCTTTGAGATTGCTTCGGATTTTTCCAGACGCTGGGGACAGGTGGTTGTGTTAAAAGGTGCGCTGACGGTTGTTGCCGGCCCGGAAGGCAGTGTTTATGTCGTGCCGGTGGCGACTCCGGCCCTGGCGCGTGCGGGAACCGGAGATGTGCTGGCCGGTATGATTGCGGGCTTGCTGGCGCAAAAAGTGGTTTCATTTAAAGCAGCCTGGATCGGTGCATATTTGCATGGTCGTGCAGGCGTGTTGGCTGCCAAAAAACTGGGCAGCGCGGCGTCGGTTTTGGCCAGCGATGTCAGCAGTTGTATTGCCGGAGCGTTAAACGAGCTTTTAACCCTGTAACGTCTTTTCGGGATTAAAAAATAAAAACATCCCCGGCGTTATTAAACCGGGGATGTTTGTTTGTATGATGGGAAAATTTAAGCGGCAGGAGTTTCGCCTTCTGGTTTCTGGACTTCCACTTTTTTCTTGGGTAAAACTTCGCTGATTTTGGCTTTCTGTTCTTCAAGAACTACCTGACCGTGACGGGCAAGGTCGTCGGTGCGTTCACGGGTTACTTTGGCAAGTTCATCAAAGCGGGTGCGGGCTTCAACGGCGGCTTTTTCAGCCTGAACGTAGGCGTCGTCAATGGTCTCATTGGCCCGATCACGCAGCTCGATCGATTTTTCTTTAATAATCGCACGGGTTTCTTCACCCGATTGGGGCGCCAGCAGTAAAGCTGAAATTGCGCCGGCAACGCCGCCAACAATAAAACCCATTAAAAAAGCTCCAAATTCATCTCGATCCGACATAGTGATTTTCTCCTTTCAGAATCTTAAATAATACGTGGTTATTTCCCCGGGCGCAAAATATCAAACAACTTCTTGAGACCTGCCAGATATTCGTTTAATTTAATGACAGGCTCGCTCAGATTGTTGCTCAGAAATGTTGCTGTGCCACGCAGGGTGTTGACAGTTTCATTGGTTGAATAAATGATCGGTTTGATCTCGTTTTGCAAAAGGTTAATTAAGATGGAAAGTTGTACCATCAAAATCACCAATGCAATACCGATGATGAGCGCTTCCAGCGCCATAAAGATGATAAAAACATCACGCAGGTAGGTTGTCTGGGCCGGCGTGCGGGTGAAAAGAAACACCATTCCGGCAATAACCAGCACCACAACCACAACCACGATGCCGATAATTCTGAACCGTAGCTGGCGTGCCTGGCGTTCGGTCTCAGGGTCGGGCAAGGCAGGCGGTATGCCTGCGGGCTGCGTCTCGGTAGTTAAAGGGGTAGTTTTTGTTTCTTCCATGATATTAGTATAACATCAAATTTTATGCGGATAAAAGGGTAAATTTTACATAACTCGTCGTTTTATATGGTTCTAATAAAATATTAACATTATCAAAAAAACTTTTTTATATGTGTCTGAACAGGTCAGGAATCAAGGTCCCCACTGATTTTTATCCGGATACTTAATAATTATAGTGGATGTCAACAGATCGTTGTTAAAAAATAAAGTACGATTCGAAAAAGGGATTGATTTGATTTATAAAATAATGTAAACTAATGATATGGTTGGGATGTACCAACCAGTTTATAAAGAGGTTTAAATGCCATTTATCGATCATCGTTCGGTAATTCCCCTGTACTACCAGTTGGCCCAAATTTTACGAGAGCAGATTCGTACAACGGAGCTGCCGGCCGGGCAGTTGCTGCCTTCGGAACGAGAATTAATGAACACTTATGACCTCAGCCGTAACACGGTGCGCCAGGCGCTGGATCTGCTGGCGCGTGAAGGTTTGATTGTTCGGGAGCACGGTCACGGCACCTATGTTTCCAATCTTTCAAACAGCTTTCATTATATGATGGATACTTTTTACGAAAACCGTGATCTGTTAAAACGGGCCGGTTATACCCCCACCGTTAAGCAGATTTCATCACAGCGTCTGATTCCGCCGGAAGTGGTGCGGCAAGCCCTGCGCCTTGAGCCGCAAGTGGAAACGCTGTGCCACACAATGATTTTTTTCGCCGACGATCGCCCGGCCATGTATACTCAAGACTTTTTACCCCTGGCATTGGCCGGCGAATATGACCTTTCGCTGGAAGGTGAGGGTTTTATGCGTTATCTTGATCGCGCTTCCGGTGTGCGGGTGGAATACGTGCTGGTGGATATTTCACCGGTGGAAGCGGCCGGGGAGGTTGCCCATGCTTTTTCATGTCCGGTGGGCAAGCCGTTATTATTAATGAAAGAAACCTTTTTGGATGGCGCTCAAAACCGGGCTGTGTGTTTTTCATTAAATTATTTTAATCAGGAAGTGTTGAACTTTCGTTTGTTAACCCGGCGCGGTTGATTTTTTTTGATGTTGTGGTTAATCAGAACCTTTTTCCCGAAACCATATAACAGGGAGTTTTTATGCGAGAATTTGAATATTACCAACCCAAAACAAACGGCGAACTGCTGGCAGCCCTGGCGTTGGATGGGGCGCGTGTAGTTGCCGGTGGCACCGATATTATTCCGCGTTGGCGAAAAGAGCGTTTATCGGCAACCTGCCTGGTGGATATCAGCGCGGTTGGCGGCTTGAGATTCATTCGTGAAGAAGAAGGCGTGATAGAGATTGGCGCATTAAGCACACACGCCGATTTAATCGCTTCACCCTTGATACAAAATAAAGCGCCGCTTCTGGCACAGGCCGCGGCCAGTGTGGGCTGCACTCAAACCCGCCAACGTGGAACCCTGGGCGGCAACCTGGTGAATGCTTCGCCGGCGGCCGATCTTGCGCCGGCTTTGCTGGCACTGAATGCCTCGGCCTGGTTGATGAGTGCGGAGTCTGAACGGTGTGTACCCTTAGCTGAGTTCTGGTTGGGGCCGGGCAAAACCGTCTTAACACCCGGAGAGTTCTTAAGATCGGTAACTTTTTTGCCGCCGCAAGGTGCCTGTGGTTTGGCTTTTGCCAAATTGGGCAAACGCAGTGGTATGGCGATTGCGGTGGCCAGTGCGGCGGCTTACCTGGTTTTGGATGAGCGGGGTAACATTCACACGGCCCGGCTGGCTCTGGGTTCGCTGGCGCCAATGCCAAAACGTTCACCGGCTGCGGAAACCCTGTTAACCACTGCTGCATACGATGAAATGCTTGCGGATCGGGCTGCATCGGCTGCACTTATTGATATTTCACCGATTGATGACGTACGCGCTTCGGCAGCTTATCGCCGCCTGGCCTGCAAGGTTCTGGTGGAACGTGTGTTAAAAGAAGCTTATAACCAGGCGTTGGGAAGGCTCTCATGAAACAAATTAAAATTTCACTCAATGTTAATGGCAGAGATTATTTTATTGAGACGGCAGTCAACCGGACCCTGCTGGATATTTTACGCGAAGATCTGAAACTGACCGGGGTTAAAGATGCCTGCGGCGGCGAAGGGGAATGCGGCGCCTGCACGGTGGTGTTAAACGGGGAGGCGGTTAATTCCTGTCTCGTATTGGCCGGGCAGGCCAACGGCCAGCGAGTATTAACCATAGAGGGGCTGGCGCTGGATGGAGAACTGCATCCTCTACAGCAGGCATTCATAAACGCGGGCGCGGTACAGTGTGGTTTCTGTACACCCGGCGCCGTTCTGGCTGCCAAAGCCCTTTTAGATCACAACCCGCACCCGGACGATGATGAAATTCGCGAGGCACTGTCGGGCAACCTTTGCCGCTGCACGGGCTATACCAAAATGATTACCGCGGTTCACCTGGCTGAGGAGGCGCTTCAACATGGATAGTCGATTAAATGAAAAACAATTAACGGGAAAAGTTGGTGAATCTCCCCGGCGCAAAGATGCTTTTTCAAAAGTGACCGGTGCGGCGTGTTATACGGCGGATGTTGCCCTTGAAAAAACGGCATTTGGCGTATTGGTGCGTTCACCTCACCACCATGCCCTGGTTAAAAATATTACCACGTTGGCAGCCCTGGCCGTTCCGGGGGTGATAGCCGTGTTAACCTCGGCAGATGTGCCCGCAGCCAAAGTGTTTGGTCCGATCATTGTGGACCAGCCGGTTCTGGCGTTGGAGCGCGTGCGTCATGTGGGTGAACCCGTGGCGCTGGTTGTGGCCGAAACGCGCGAGATAGCTGAAAGGGCAGCCGCTCTGGTTGAAGTCAGTTACGATATATTGGACGCCGTGCTTGATCCGCGCGCGGCGCTTAAACCGGGCGCACCCCTGGTGCAGGATGGCGGCAATCTGCTGACACAATATGAAGTTGTCAACGGGGATACTCAAACCGGTTTTGCTCAGGCAGACTTGATTTTTGAGGATGATTTTTCCGTTCAACGGATTTCGCCGGGTTACATGGAAACGGAAAATTCACTGGCGCGTTATAACCCGGACGGCAGTTTGACCGTGTGGGTTAACTCGCAAAAACCGTTTGACGATCAGGCGACGATTGCCAGCGTGTTGGGGCTGCCCGCGGAAAAGGTGCAGGTCATGGGGGCGATGGTAGGCGGCGCTTTTGGTGGAAAGGAAGATTCGAGTATTTCAGTATTAACATCCCTGGCCGCCTGGTGCACGCGCCGCACGGTAAGACTGGTTAATCGCCGTCATGAATCCTTTGTGGCGCATCCCAAGCGACACCCGGCTGTTTTTCATTTAAAAATAGGCGCAAAAAAAGACGGCACGCTGCTGGCTTTGCAGGCCGATGTATTTATGGATACGGGTGCATATGCTTCATATGGCACTGCTGTGGGCGGTTTATTAACCGAAATGGTGCCGGGTTCGTACAATATTCCCAATGTGAGTGTTACAACCCATGTAGTTTACACCCACAGTCCATATTCTGGAGCCATGCGCGGTTTCGGCAGTCCGCAGGCGCACTTTGCACTGGAAAGCGCCCTGGATATGCTGGCTGAAAAATTGGGCATAGACCCGCTGGATCTGCGCCGGAAAAATATATTACATCCGGGTGATAAACTTTTTACCCAAGTGGTGCTGGATAACAGCGCATCAAGCCTGGAGCATATTCTTGAGGCTGTGGCGGCAGCGCGGGAACGCCTGCAAAAAATTCCAACTCCGTCCGGAAAGGTGAGCGGGGTGGGTTTTGCTCTGGGGATGCAGAGCATGGGCCTGGGCGCAAAAATTTTGGACCAATCCTCACACCGCCTGGAATGGATGCCGGATGGGCGTGTGTCGGTAATCCTGGGCGCCCCCGACCTGGGGCAAGGACTGGCAACCGTGGCGGAACAGATGGTCTCAACCACTCTTGAACTGCCCTTTGATCAGGTTGTGACCGAACAACTGGATACGTTAACCACACCTAATGGCGGTGTGACCTGCGCTTCACGCATGACTTACCTGGCCGGGAATGCCCTGTTGGCGGCGGCCGAACAACTGCGTGAAAACCTGCTTTCTTCTGCCGCGCAACTGTTAAACTTGCCCAAAACAGAACTCACTTACCGGCAGGGGCAGATTATTACAGGCCAGGGGAAAAAGTACCCGGTCAGTGAATTTTCCAGCCGGATGGCCGATAACGGCCAGGTTTTGCAGGCCGAAGGTACGGCTACTTTTCCGTACCCTGAAGACAGCACACCTCAACATTTACCCATCGGCATGCCGCATGTAAAATTTGTTTTTGCGGCGGATGTCGCCCGTGTGGAGCTTGACCCACAGTTGGGCACGGTAAAGGTTACGGATATTGAAGCCATACATGACGTTGGGCGTGTGATTAACCGTGCAACCCTGGAAGGCCAGATTGAAGGCGGTGTAGCTATGGGCGTCGGTTATGCCCTGTATGAAGATATGCCCCTAAAGGCCGATGGACGATGGGTGGATAGTTTTAGTGAATATTTGCTGCCTACTGCGCTGGATGCGCCGGCGCAAATCAAAAGCACAATACTTGAAATTCCGGATGAAAGCGGACCTTTTGGCGCTAAAGGTGTGGCGGAACTGGTCGTTACCCCGGTTGCGCCGGCAATTGCCAATGCCGTATATGCCGCCGGGCAGATACGCGTGAAAGATTTGCCGATTACGGCTGAAAAACTGGTGATTAAAGGATGATTTTTATCAAAACAACCTTTTAGCCATTCCATGCGCCTCTTAATCCACCAGAGAAAATATGAGTGGTTGGAGCACGCCAAAAAATCGATTTTATGACAACATGCGATAATGTAGTATAATTTTTTTTGAGGATTTGAGAATTTTATGCCACAAACATCTCTGAATGGTCGCAAAATTATTTCATCGATTCAACGTGCACTGGATATTATCGATCTTTTTGACAACGAACATGTTGAGCTGGGAAATGCAGAAATTGCAAAGGCGCTGGGTTTACCGGTTGGGACTGCGTCAGGGATTATTTATACGCTTAAAGTTAATAATTACCTGGATCAGAATCCTTCCAACCGTAAATACCGTCTGGGTTTAAAACTTGCCGAGAGGGCTGCGGTTTTGCTGGATCAAATCGACCTGCGCAAGACGGCTTCACCTTATCTTGAAGAAATTCGAGAGTGGTGCGGTGAAAGTGTTAACCTTGCCATGCGTGACAGTGGTGAGGTGGTATACATTGAAAGACTTTTCGGCAAACATTCTCTCGGCATTCGTTCCGAATTGGGCAAACGCGGCCCTGTTCACTCGACTGCATTAGGTAAAGCCATCTTATCCTTTTTACCCACTCAAGAACTGGAAGGTTTATTGAAAAATTATAAATTCTTTCCGGTGACGCCTCATACCATAATCAATAAAAAAGAATTTGAAAAAGATCTGGTGGATATTCACCAGCGTGGTTATGCCATTGACGAAGAAGAAAATGAACTGGGTGGCCGTTGTATTGCAGCGCCCATCTTTAATCATGAAGGTTATCCGGTAGCGGCATTGAGTGTATCGGTCCCCATTCAACGCTTTCCGTTGGAACGGGTAAGCGAATATGGCGCTAAAATTAAGGAAGCCGCAGACAAAATCTCCAAAAACATAGGATACCGCGAACCTTCGAAGCGTCTGACCCCTTAAAAGCGGTTTTGATTAAATCTTTGATCCATTAAAAAAGCACCCGGCGAAGGGTGCTTTTTTTGAAATGTTATAAAATCATCCTCAAAGGTCCGGCGGTTTTACGCGCCCCTCCAGAAAGGAAATTTTATAAAGACCATTATTTTTTTGCTACTTTTTGGGCAAAAGCAACCACTTTTTGATTAAACTCTTCCGGATTCATATAGAAGAACACATGCCCGCCGCTTTCAAAAATGTGTGATTCTTTATAAACAGCCGGGTTCAAGTTTTCAGGATAACAAGAGCTGGCAATCTTTTTACCATTGGCAGTTACAGCCGAATCGGCGCCCATAAAGAGAGTGGGAACGTTTACTTTGGGCAGCATTTCATAACCATTTTGGAAGATGAGATCACTGTAAATCGCAAACGAAATCCAGGCCGGCGTCTTTAAGAATTCAGCGGTACTCCATTCGATAGCTGAGTCATCCACACCGCCCCAGATTTTTTTGGCAAAAGCGCCGCAGTAACCTTCATAATTGTTATAAGACATTGCCAGGAATTTATTGTAACCGTCCATATTGAAGTTTTTTAAACCGTGGGCGTTCCAATCTTCATCATAAACGGCACCCAGAGGGCAATCCAACAGGCCAATAGAATCGATGCGATGATTGCCAAAGAGCATATTGTATTTAAGCACGATCTGCCCGGACATGGACCAACCCAGCAGGGTGGCGTCTTCGACGTTTAGTTCATCCAGCAGTTCTTTAATATCCTGGGCATAACGGGTAACGGTGTGGCCGTGCAGGCATTTGCTCGAATTTCCATGACCTCGTAAATCCATGGTGATTACACGATTCGTCTTGGATAAACCGGGTACGTTTTTCTCAAAAAACTTTGTGGAGCATACAAAACCGTGGATTAGGACGATCGGTTTACCTGAGCCGTGATCTTCAAAATAGATGATCGCATCATCACTTGTACGGAAATAATTTTCTCTTTTTCCTGCCATTTTGACCTCTTTTTTGAAATGTAAAACAAATTTATATTATAAGATGATTTTTTCACCTTATTTCAGGGAAAACTTATGCTGTTTGTTTTGAACCTTTTTGAGTTAACCCTGTATACGCTTTTAAGAGAAGATGGCCGCCTTGTTCGGCCAGCCAACCCATGCAGCTGCCAATGATCAGAGCGATCACGGTTGACACCCAGTCGCCATTGGTTCCGAAAGTGCAGGCCATGCCGACAAAAGTGCCGGGAATGAAAGAAAGCACGCTCCATTTGGCTTGAACGCAGGCAATAGTGACTGCAATCAAAACGGCAAGAAACATGGCAAATTGAAATTGCCAGAAGCCCAACAGGGTAAAGATCATCATTGCCCAGAGTACGCCCGACAGATTTGCGGGCACATTTTTAAGGAAACCACTATTTTTTCCACCAGCGGCAAAAAAACATGCCATGGCTACAAAACAAACCCAGGCTACAACATTAAATGAGCCTGCGAATTGCGCACAAAGGCCGCCGATAACTCCCGCACTGATCCCTACTGCTACCAGGTATGCCATATATAATTCTCCTCTTGTTGGTTAGTTTATTTGATTAAGAATGAAAAACAATGTGGACAAAAAACAAATACTTTGTAGAAGGCTACCTCCTGTTAAAAAATGTGTCGGGTATATTTATCAAAATACGTAATGCGATAATGACGAATTACATTCGTCATTATCGCATTTATAAGTAAAACGAATCAATTGACAATTGTCATAGTTAAGACATGACAATCTTAAAGTTCACCACTAAAGTGGAAAATTTAGCCGGAATCAAATACCCCCGGTGAAAAGGGTTTGTTTACCCGGCAACCCCGGAAACATTTAAAAATGACGTTATATAAAATGTCATATCATATAAATGATGTATGTCATTGGTAGTATTTTGTTTTTTATGCGACAATGACGAATATAGTACGGCATTACCGCATAAAATAAGATTAACATTTATTTTTATTGGGTGCATAATAAAGTAAGTCTTTAATAACGTTTCTCCCCGTAATTGATAAATGGATTTGCGAGGGGAAAATGCCATACGGAAATATTTTTTAATGGCCGTTTCCGGCAACTTTTATTGAATTTTTAATACGTAATTGAGAGGATTGGAACAATGAAGATGGATAAAAAAGTAGCCATTATTACCGGTTCTGGACGCGGTATTGGGCGAGGAATTGCCATTGAACTGGCTCAAGCAGGTTGGTTGATTGTTATTAATGATATTGGCAATCCGGATCCGCCCGCAGAAACGCTTTCACTGGTGCAGGCGGCCGGGTCAGACGGCCATGTCGTTCTGGCCGATATCACTGTGGGTACTGATCGTCAGCGAATTGTCGATGAAGCCTTACAGCGTTTTGGCCGGATTGACTTACTGGTAAATAACGCCGGAATTGGCCCGCGTGTACGCAAGGATATCCTTGAAGTGGAAGAGGATAGTCTGCACGAGGTGATGAATGTAAATTTAATAGGTCCCTTTTTCCTTACCCAATGCGTGGCGCGCGTCATGCTCGAACAAATTAAAGAAAAAGTGATTGAAGATCCTAAAATTATTAATATCGGCTCGATCAGTGCTTTTACCAGCAGCACCAGCCGCCCCGAATATTGCCTGTCTAAAGCCGGAGTGGCTATGAGTACCCTGTTATATGCCGATCGTCTGGCAAACGAGGGTATTAATGTTTATGAAATTCGACCGGGCATTATTGAAACCCCCATGACGGCGGTGGTTAAAGATAAATATGATCGTTTAATTGACCAGGGCATCACCCCGATAAAACGCTGGGGACAGCCGCAAGATATTGGCAAGGCGGTTGCAGCCATAGCTTCGGGATTTTTCCCTTACTCCACCGGTCAAGTCATCAACGTTGATGGCGGTTTCCATATTCAACGATTGTAAAGAGGCCCGCCATGAAAAAGTTTATCACTTTTGGCGAGATTATGATGCGCCTCTCGCCGCCCGGTATGTTACGTTTTAATCAGGCGCAAGCTTTTGATGTACTTTATGGTGGAGGGGAGTCTAATGTGGCGGTTTCCCTGGCAAATTTTGGACTGCCGGTCGAATTTGTTTCCTGCCTGCCGGAAAATGCCCTGGGTGACGCCTGTCTGCAATTTTTACGACAATATAATGTGGGTGTTAATTACATGCAGCGCGGCGGGGCACGATTGGGTATTTATTTCCTTGAACACGGCTCCAATATGCGCGGCAGTCAGGTTATTTATGATCGCGCCAATTCCGCTTTTGCCACCTTGCAGCCGGGAACAGTAGACTGGAAGACCGTCTTTGCGGATGCGGGTTGGTTTCATTGGACGGGAATTACACCGGCCATCTCACAAAATACGGCGGCTGTGTGTCTCGAAGCGGTGAAAACGGCACATGATATGGGTATAACCGTTTCCTGTGATATGAATTATCGCGCCAAACTCTGGAAATGGGGAAAAAACGCTTCCGAAGTTATGCGTGAGCTGGTTTCTTATTGTGATGTGGCCATTGGAAATGAAGAGGACGCCGAAAAGGTGTTTGGTATTAAAGCGCCTGATACGGATGTAACCAGCGGTCAGCTTGACACTCAAAATTACGCTTATGTTTGCGAAGAACTGGCTAAAAACTTCTCGAATTTAAAAAATATCGCCATCACCCTGCGCGGCTCCATTTCTGCCAGTTTTAATACATGGAGCGCGATTTTATGGAATCAAGGGAATCTGTTTTGCGCTCCAACTTACCAAATAACGGATATTGTCGACCGGGTTGGCGGCGGTGACAGTTTTATGGGCGGTTTAATATACGGTTTGAGCGTCTTTGCCCATGATTATCAAAAAACCATTAACTTTGCAGTGGCGGCCTCGGCGTTAAAACATACTATTTTTGGCGATTTTAACCTGGTGAGTGTGAATGAGGTTGAAAAATTAATAAAAGGAGACGGCTCCGGGCGGATCAGCCGCTGAGTTGCATTCTATAGAGGACGGATAATTATGGCAAAATATTCTCGTTTACAGGTTTTAACCACCATGATCGATACCGGTATGGTACCCGTTTTTTACAATGCCGATGTTGATATTGCCGCCCGTGTCATTATGGCCTGTGTTGCAGGTGGGGTGAGAGCCTTTGAGTTTACCAACCGGGGCGATCATGCCCATGAAGTATTTTGTGCTTTGAGCAGTCGTTTTAAATCAGACGAGCGTTTGATTTTAGGCGCAGGCTCCATTATGGATCCGGCCACGGCTGCATTATATATCCAATCGGGGGCGAATTTTATTGTTGGCCCCATATTAAACCCTGAAGTTGCCCGTTTGTGTAATCGTCGTAAAATAGCGTATATGCCGGGTTGTGGCAGTGTAACGGAAATATCCCAGGCGGAAGAACTGGGCGTGGAAATTTGTAAAATTTTTCCGGGCAGTGCCGTCGGCGGACCGGCTTTTATTAAAGATGTTGCCGGCCCCATGCCCTGGACACGTTTGATGCCTACGGGTGGGGTGGATGCAAGTGAAGAGAACATATCGGCCTGGATAAAAGCGGGGGCCGCCTGTGTTGGATTAGGCAGTAAACTGTTCCCTGAAGATGTTATTGCATCCGGCAATGATGCAGTCATTACCGAAAAAGTAACCCGGGTGCTGGCCTGGGTTAAAACAGCACGCAGCGGCAAATAGCTCATTGCGTAAGGAGAAAAAAGATGGCAAAAGTTTATCCCCGTATGATCAGCCTGAGAACAAGCGAAGCCTTGTTGCAGCATGCTGCTTCGTTAGACCTGAGCTTGCCTTTTGAAGAGACTTTACTGGCAGCGCCGGACAGCCCCATGGCGCAGCCCTATATGCTGACCGGCGGTAAAAAAATTGGTAATCGTTATTGTATTCACCCGATGGAAGGCTGGGATGGAACACCGGATGGAAAACCAAGTGATCTGACGTTTCGCCGCTGGCGAAATTTTGGTTTGAGCGGGGCCAAGTTAATCTGGGGCGGCGAAGCGACGGCAGTGCGCCCGGATGGCCGCGCCAACCCGAACCAGTTGATGATGTTGGATGAAACCATGTCTGAAATGGAACAACTGCATCGCACCCTGATGGATGAACACCGTCTGCGTTTTGGCACGGTTGATGATTTACTGGTTGGTCTGCAATTAACGCACTCGGGGCGTTTCAGCCGTCCGAATATTAAAACAAAACTTGAGCCTAAAATTTTATATCATCACCCGCTGTTGGATGAACTCTTTAAGATAGATCCCAATTGCCCAGTGATGAGTGATGCGGAAATAGAGGACCTGATCGGTTATTACGTGCGCGCAGCCAAACGGGCGCAGGCCATCGGTTTTGAGTTTGTGGATATTAAACACTGTCACGGCTACCTGGGGCATGAATTTCTCAGCGCTTATGATCGCCCGGGGCCATATGGCGGCAG
>JAJTBH010000015.1 GCA_021287005.1 Anaerolineae bacterium | reverse complement strand
ACTGTTTGGTGGGCGACTGGCGAAAAATCACCAGCCGCCCTTAGTGATTTTTCTAAAATTGATTAGAAAGGATATTGATCCATATTGCTGGCATCCATCTTAATCCATGCCGCACCATAGATAACCATCACACCATTAACACCCTTCACGAGTTTGATCTTCTCATATCCGGGGACGCCCAGGTCCATACCGTCTTTGATTTCTTCTTTGTTGATGATCTTAAGCGCCACCATATTACCAGCATAACCGGCAGTGGCAGGGTCCCACGCCATGGCCAGGTCAACTGCACCGGTCTTTAATAATTCTCCGGCATAAGAAGGAATACTGGTTCCAACTACGGCGGTTTTGTCGGATAATTTGGCTTCTTCCAAAGCACGGCCGGCACCCACAACATCACCGGCGGCAGCACCGAGAACACCCTTAATATCAGGATTGGTCTTAAGAACATCCTTCATGATGTTGTAAGGTACTTCAGTGTCTTCTTTGGATTCGTAGCGGGCCACAAATTGAAGCTTGGGATAATTCTTTTCGGCATATTTCTGAGCGCAGTCCATCCACTCAACATGAGAGGCATTGGTTAATGCACCTACGAATTGAATGTATTTACCTTCTTCGCCCATACGGGTTGCCATTTCTTTCATCATTTCTTCGCCATACGAGCAGTTATCAAAGGCTTCCACGTCATAATTGAGGGTGCCTTCTTTGGCAGTCGCAGCTTCATGACCAATAACAACAATACCGGCAGCCATAGCTTTTTTCTGAGCCGGTTCGTTTTCGGGAACACCGTAAGGAACATTGACAATGGCGTCCACGTCCTGGGCGATCAAATCTTCAATCATGCTCACCTGAGCGGCAGAATCGACCTGGGAAGGACCTTCCATGAAGGCTTTTACACCCGTGTCAGCGCCAAATTGATTCACACCGGTTTCCATTCGTTTAAACCAGTTAAATGCAATCGATTTGACAACAGTGGCAAAAACCAGATCTTTATTGGCAGGTGCTTCGGCAGCAGGTGCCTCAGCGGCGGGTTCCTGAGCAGCCGGTGCCTGAGCGGCAGGGGCCTGTTCAGCGGGTTTTTCAGCGGCCGGGGCAGCGGGGGCCGGGGTAGCCGCAGGGGCACACGCGGTTAACATAAGCGCGGCTACAACCAGGATGTTTAAAATTACCAGGCTTTTTTTCATGTTTCTCTCCTTATGCGAATTTGGTTATAAACTTTTTGGGTGAAAAATCTATTTGGGGGCTGAACCCACAACAAAAAAATCAATGGATAATCAGCGACTTTTACCTCCTCTTTTTTTAATCAGCAACTATGACGTCAACGCCTTTTTCGCGAATTTGTTCAACAATATCTTCAGGGGCAGTATCATCCGTAATAATGGTATCGATGGAACTGAGCGGAGCTACCGTGGCAAATGTGGTCAAACCCAGCTTGCTGCCATCGGCCACAATGATCTTTTTAAGCGCACTTTTAATAATGGTCTGTTTGGTTTGTGCATCATCCACGTTGTATTCAGTCAGTCCATCTTCCGGGCTGATGCCGGCGATGCCAATAAAGGCTTTATCCACATGGTAATTCTGGTATACCGACTGAGTGATTGCACCGATCATGGATAATTCTCTCGGGCGAACGATGCCTCCCGCAATAATTAAACGCACATCATCACTCAACGAAAGCGTATCCGCCACCTGGATGGCAACCTGTAAACACGAGGTAATGATGGTTAAATTTTTCTTGCCCTTTAACCCCTTAACGATTTCCAGGGTGGTTGTACCTACATCCAAAGCAATACTGTCGCCATTAACCACCATTTCAGCCGCTCGCAGGCCTATTTTGGCTTTGGCTTCAGGATTATTCACAATACGAGTGGAAAAGGGCGGCTCAAAACTACGCCCGAGATTAACCACGGCGCCTTTGTGAACTCTGCGTAATAAACCCTGCCGGTCCAATTCATTTAAATCACGACGAGCGGTCATTTCAGAAACATCAAATTTGTCGCATATTTCAGGAATTGAAATTTGTCCATTCTGGGTCACAATTTCAACTATCTTGCTATGTCGATCTAACGTAGTCATCCGGACCTCCCGTACATGTATGAACAAGGCTTATGTTTGTTTGTGTTAATATAATACAATTTAAATGTTCGAATGTCAATATACAATCATTTTTAATTAACATGTTTAACTAAATCTAAACACTCATAAAGAGCAAATGAGAACCTCTCTTTAAAGTTGTAAAAAGCACATAAGTTCCACCGACCGGCCCGCAACGACAACTATTTTCGCTTTGGAAACGTATATAATATTAGAAACAAGGCGAGATGTCTTGTTGATACGGAGGAACAGCATGATTTTTGATCCAAATGTTGCCTATGTCATTCTGGTAGTGGCTTTCATCCTTGAAATACTGGCGCTGTCTGCCCCCGGCACCGGTTTTCTGGAATTTTTTGCAGCCGGAGCTATGATTGCGGCCGGGTATGTGCTTTTCCAACTACCCATTAATGCCTGGGCTTTGATCATCCTGGTAGCCGGATTGACCTTTTTCTTCATCGGTTTACGGCAGAACCAGCGCCGGCAGCAGTGGCTTTTCCTGGCGCTCTCACTATTTTCATTTTGGGGCGGTTCGGTGCTCATGTTCCGCTCACCGTCAGGCGGCCTGGCCATTAACCTGGGACTGGCCGGGGCTGTTTCAGTGCTGGCCGGCGGCTTTATGTGGTTTATTTTCACCAAAGGCATTGAAGCCATTCACATGCCGGTTTTACACACCACCCCCAATGTGGTCGGGCTTGAAGGTATGTCCCTGACGCGCATCAGCCAGGAAGGCACGGTGCAGGCCGGTGGCGAAACCTGGTCGGCGCGCAGCAGCACACCCATTTCGGCTCACAGCCGGGTGCGTGTGGTGGCACGCCACGGATTAACCCTGGATGTAGAAGAAATTAAGGATTAACCACGGCATTCAAAAGGCAGTAAAACAAGTTTTATACCGCTTAATAAACGGAATTTAAAAAGGAGAAAGATTATGGATGGATTTTGGCTATTAGCCTGTGGAATTGTTTTTGTGGTTGTCGTCGGCTTTTTTATGATTTTAAGCATTGTTAAAATCGTGCCCGATTATCAACGTCTGGTTGTCTTTCGTTTGGGGCGCGTGATTGGCGCCAAGGGACCCGGTCTGGTCATCCTAATCCCCTTTATCGACCAGCCTACCTGGGTGGATCTGCGCGAGCAGGTGCGTGAAATTCCGGCGCAAACCTCGATTACGGCAGATAACGCCCCCATTTCCATTGACTTCCTGTGGTACTACAAAGTCTTTGACCCGGTGCAGTCCGTTGTGCAGGTTCAGAATTTTGAAATGGCCGCCCAGGGTATCGCTTCAACCACGCTGCGCGCCGTGATCGGCGGTATCGGCCTCGACTCGGTCCTTTCGGAACGCGAAAAAATCAACGTATCGTTACGCACCCGCCTGGATGAAATAACCGAACGCTGGGGCGTTAAAGTGACCAACGTGGAAATTCGTGAGATTACCCCACCGCGAGATGTGCAGGAAGCCATGAATCGCCAGCTTTCAGCCGAACGTAACCGCCGTGCCGTGGTAACCGAATCAACCGGTACGCGTGAAGCGGCCATTAACGTGGCTGAAGGTGAAAAACAATCGGCCATTTTACGCGCCGAAGGCGAAAAACAATCGGCTATTCTTAAGGCTGAAGGTGAACGCCAGGCGCAGCTGCTGCGCGCCGAGGGGTATTCAAGCGCCCTGGATAAAATCTTTGAAGTTGCCAAGACGATCGATTCGCAGACCATTACCCTGCAATATTTTGAAACCCTCAAAAGCATGGCCGCCAGCCCTTCCACCAAATATATTTTCCCGATGGAGTTTACCGGTCTGCTGAGTGATTTTGTAAAAAGTCGCGGTAAATAAACTTTGTTAAACGAAACGTCACAAAACGTGCCAGGTGTCGAGATCACAGCCGCCACCTGGCGCGATCTTAACGAATTACGCGCTGTAGAACATGATTGTTTTGATCACGACGCCTGGTCGCTGATTGATTTAATCGGTGTGTTAACTCTGCCGGGCACCAGTCGCCTTAAAGCCGTGGTTAACGGGCGTATGGTCGGTTTTGCCGCCGGCGATATCCGCAAAGATGAAGCCACCGGCTGGATTTCGACCATTGGCGTGATCGGCGCCTATCGCCGGTTGGGCATTGGCAGCCGCCTGTTAAACGCCAGTGAAAAAGATATGGCTATGCCGCGTGTGTGCCTGTGTGTACGCAAAAGCAACCAACCCGCCATTCAACTTTATACCCGGCACGGGTATCATGTTTTTGATCACTGGGAACGCTATTACGAAGACGGCGAAGAAGCCCTGGTCATGGAAAAATATTTGCGATCTCAACGCATAAAAATAGAGACGGCCTGAAGGCCGCCTCTATTTTTAACCTTCGAATTGAGCCCTTATTTGACTCTCCCGACGTTGATTAACAGTAGGTTAATCGCAGCTTAAATCTTGTTGACAATCGTTTAAGAAAGTTATACACTATATCAACAAGAGGAAAAAACCTTATGCGAGTATCTATCCTCACTCAATTTATTTCGTCCCTTATGGTGGCACGCGTGTAATACGCGTGCCACTTTATTTTATTTATCAACAAAAAGGAGAAAAACCATATGGACTATGGGATGATTGGAAAAATCGAAAAAGCAAAACGTTATGCTGAAGAGCGAAAACGCTTCCATTTCCACAGTTTCACGGTAACCGTTGACGGCGATAATAACTCCCACGTTGTAAAATATGAAAATGGCGAATGGAATTGTGACTGCGACTTCTTCCATACTCGCGGCCGCTGTGTACATACCATGTCATTGGAAACTGTTCTCGAAAACATGATTCCCGAACAGCAAAAAGCTTAACCGTATTTTGGGATAAATAAAAAAAAGACAATCGACTGGTTAAAGTGCTTTCTTTAACCAGTCGATTTGTTTAAATTTACAGCTTGAATTGTTTAAGCCAGAGCGTTTTTAAAAAACTCCGGCAATGAAAAAGCGGCACGGTGAATTTCGGGGTTCAGATAATTCATCTTACCGGGAGGGTAGGGTTTATTTAACCCGTTTGTCCAGGGTTCATCCGAAACATACATAAACCCAATGCCGCCTCCTGGATATGTCGGTATCATGGAGTAATAATAAGCCGGGTTTTTAACCAGTCTGCCGGCCATTTTGAGGATATCTTTAATCAGGGCGGCGTCAAAAAACATCTGTTCGCACTGGGTGGCGATTGCGCCGCCCGGGGTTAATGCCGCCACCATCATTCGATAAAATGTTTCACTAAACAGTTTTTCCGCTTCGCCAATCGGATCGGTGGTATCCGAGACAATCACGTCGAAATAACCCTGTTTATCGGCCAGGTAAACAAAAGCATCCTGAATAACAACCTTAACACGCGCGTCGCTGTAAGGATCACCAAAAAAGGTAAGGTGCTCACGGCTGGTTTCAATCACCCTGCGGTCCAGTTCGCAAACCACCACTTCTTCAACAGACGCATAACGCAAAACCTGCTGCAAGCTGCCGCCGTCACCGCCGCCGACAATTAATACCCGTTTAGGGTTGGTTTTGGCCAGCATGGGGATATGGGTGATCATTTCATGATATCCCATGTTATCTTTTTCAGTCAGTTGAATGATGCCATCCAGCACCATCACTTTACCGAAAAATTCCGTTTGCGCAATCTGAAGATGTTGAAAATCGGTTTGTTCATCCACCAGATATTCAAGCACCTTAAGCGATTTGCGATAATAAGGGTGTAATTGTTCTGTAATCCATTGTTCAGTCACGGGTAATAATCACTCCTGTTGCTTTTTGTGCCCGAAAGGCAGACATACTGAATTCGGCTGCCAGTTGAGGGTCGAAGTATTTACAACTAAATATATCAATATAAACCGCTCGCGATTGGTTGGCAAAATGCGCACAGACATTACTGGTTTCTATTAATTGCACCAGTGAATAACCGCTGACTCGCGGATCGCGCCCAAAATTAACAATGGTGGGCTCGCCAAATCGCCGCATTTTAATTAAATCGCATAATTCCAGCACATATTCACGGATCGTCTCGGCCGAAGTAATCAGGCTCAAATCGCAATCATACAGATTTAACGCGAGATGCCATCCCCACGCTTCGTCCGTCCGATTTTTATCCGGTTCCGGCAAATGAAGTTTTGAAAGTTCAACGGTGTTAACAAACATGAAGCGCCATCGCTTTCTCGCGAACCGCAAAACGATCGATATGTCTTATGCTGATATGTTTGGACTCAAACAGGCTTTGAAGCTTCTCCACCAGAGGCGTCAAATTCAGTCCAAGGCTACAGGTAAACAAATCAATTGCGCAATAGCCGAATTCCGGCCAGGCATGCAAACTGGCATGAGACTCTGCCAGCAAAAGGAAACACGTAAAACCATGGGGGCTAAATTTATAAAAGCCCTCGTTAACCACAGTTAAACCGGCGTCTCTCACTGCATTAAAAAACAAATCCCGAGAACATTCGCTGTTCATCAGGAGCCGTTGATTACAACACGAGAGATCAATAATAAGATGTTCCCCTAATTGAATTTGCTCATCCAACTTTAAAAGCACCTCCAGGAAAATAAGATTATGAGTGCCGATTATCGAATATATAAGCATATTTGTCAATGATAAACCCCCACTAATGGGTATTTTTTAATGTTTTTAAGATTATTACCCATTAGTGGGGGTGTTTTAAAGTGTATTGGAGATGTTTTCCTAAAAAAAATGAAACTTTGTATTTTTTTGGTTTGACTCTTGTTCTCTACAGGGTATAATCTTATTTGTCATTGGTATATAATTATTCAGGTAAGCTTTAAGTTTGTTTTTGGGCCGCCAACTATAATGCCCTGTCACTGCTTAACCCGAATTGATCACCAGAGGGTTTTGTTTAACAATGACCGTAAAATGCAACCCGGTTGTAGAGAAAGAACGATAAAAAATGAGTTCCCATGATGCGATCGTTGTAATTGGTGAAGAAGAAGTTCTGCAACGTCTGATAAATGATTGCCGGACGGCGAACCGCACGCGTTTCACCCTGGTAGCCGATCCCAATACTTACCTGGCATTAGGCATCAAAGTTGAGGCCATGTTGCAGGCTCAAGGCTGGTCAGTTAAACGAATTATTCTCGAAAACAACCCTCTGCGCGCCGACGAACAGGCTCTGTTTACGGTTTTTGATCAATCAGCCGGTGTTGATAACACTTTTCTGGCAGTTGGCAGCGGCACCATTCATGATATTACCCGTTTTGTCAGTCACCGCACCCAAAATTCATTTATCTCCCTACCCACTGCCGCATCCGGCGATGGATATGCCTCCGAGAACAGTTCGTTGATCATCAACGGATTTAAAGCATCCTATCGGGCCAAACGGCCGGTAGGAATTTATGCGTATCTTCCCACGTTATGTGCAGCGCCCATTGCTTTGACCACAGCCGGTTTCGGTGAGATGTTAGGAAAATTTACCACGCTGGCCGACTGGAAACTGGGTTACCTGTTATGGGATGAACCCTATGATGAACATGCCGCTCAAGAGACCTGGTTGGCTTTGCAAAATTGCCTGGGGCAAATTGAATCGATTGCGTTATATGAAACCAAAGGTATTCGTTATTTAACCCAATCTTTAATTGAAGCCGGCTGGGGAATGCAGCGCGCAGGCAACCCCAGCCCGGCCGGCGGTTCTGAACATCAAATGGCTTATTACTGGGAGATCAATCGTCTGCGCCAGCACAAACCTTTATTAATTCACGGTGCACGTGTGGCTGTCGGCGCCTGTTTATCGGCAGGTTATTATGCAGCCCTGCGCCGTATCACTTTGAGCGAAGCAAAAAAGACGCTTCAAAAAATGCCCCTGGCATTATTTGCCCCACAAATGGAGGAAATCGAAACGGTTTTTGGCCCTTTGACAGAGCGCGTTAAAGAAGATCAAAAATTGTTTTTAGAAATGGACGAACCGGCATATAAACAGCTTAAAAAGCGGGTTGTGGATGCCTGGCCGCAAATTCAATCCATTGCAGCCAGCGTTCCCGGACCGCAGCAAATGGTGGAATGGTTGCAACAGGTAGGTGCCGCCGCCACCGCTGACGATGCCGATCTTGAGTCAGAAGAAGTTCAGCAGGCTTTGAAGTACGCTCATTTATTACGCGGGCGTTTTACCATCCTAAAATTAGCGCACTTATTTGGAATGGCTTAATATGGTGAATACATCAAATTCCTCCTTCCCCCTATCTTCCGCTGGTAGTGTCGGCAGACAAAATAATTTATCCGCCCATACCAGTTATCGCATCCTCCTTGTAGAAGACGATCCCGACACTGTTTCATTAATCAAACAAATATTTAAGCAAGCCGACTTTGAGGTCGTCAGCGCGCCCAATGGTCAGGAGGGGATCAAAAAACTGCCCCAGGTTTCACCCGACATTGTTTTGTTGGATTTGATGATGCCCGATGGTGATGGCTGGGAAATGTTGGAACGTATTCGAATGACCTCAGATCTGCCGGTGATTATCATGTCGGCCATCAGCCAGAAAGAAAGTATCGTTAAAGCACTGCAAATGGGCGCTGATGATTACATTACCAAACCCATCCATAACAATGAGGTTATCGAAAGGGTTAATGCCGTATTACGCCGTACGATTAAAACCGATAACAACACCCTGGTCTTCCCCAAAGAAGACCTGGTGATTCACTTTAAGAGCAGAGAAGTGATTTATCAGGGAAAATTTATTGACCTGACCCCCAAAGAGTTTGCCATTCTGGCCTCGCTGGCGCGGCACGCCCCGGGGGTTGTTACGCATGAAACCTTGCGTATGGAATTATGGGGAGATAATTCTGCCCTTTTACAAAACCGGATTAAATACCTGGTATTTTCTTTGCGGCAAAAATTTGAACAGGTTAATATCGAAGGAAAATTGATCACCACTGTCAGCCGCAAGGGATACCGGCTTAAGGCAGAACACGAATAAACAGGTTTATTTCCAGTTTTTAACCATTTCCCATTGCTCCAGGCTTTGCGGAGACGTATAACGACTGGCCGGGCAATCTTTGCGTAAATCGGCCAGTAAAGCCAGGGCGGCCTCGCCGCTGATGTTTTTATGCTGCGCCAGAAAACAACCCACAACCGTGCCGGTGCGACCGATGCCGGCATAACAATGAATGTATAACCGGTGTTGTTCTTGCAGTGCTTTGTTTATAAAATCCAACAACATTTGCATCTGATCGGGTGTGGGAATGCCGAAATCCTCAATGTAATAACGATTGTGAGTGACGGGTTTATCCATCCACCCGGCTTCTTCCAACAAAATGGCTTCATAATCGGGCAGTTCGCCGGGGGCGGTTAAATCGATCCAGGTGTCAATACCCAACAGCAGCATAGCCGTCAGGCGGCGGCGAGTTTCATACTCAAAATATTTTGAGGCGGGGTATTCGCCGGCTAAAATCTGGCCGGGGATCACCCAATAACTTTCTTCAAATGGGATGTTTAACTTAGGCTTGTTCATAGACTCGGGTTATTTCATCACGCATGGGGCGCAATAAGGGTTGTTTTTGTTCATTATGAAGCTGCCAGACCCGGCCGCTTCCTTTTTCTACGTATCCAATCTGAGTACAGGTGATTCCTTCCAATTCGAGTGCGCGAATAATATTGTTCGCATCCGGCATTTTAACCGTTAATAACAATGCTCCCGATGCCAGAGTGGCCAGCGGGTCAAGGTTAAAAACGTCACAGACCAGCCGGCTCAAAGCCGGCACCAGTACCGCTCCGGGGTCAAGCACCAGATCACAGGCACTGGCTTCTGCAACTTCCCAGAGCGCCGAGGCCAGGCCGCCTTCGGTGGGGTCGTGCATGGTTGTGACACGCCCGGCACTCAAAGCCACACGGGCATCCTTAACCACGCTGATGCCGGGTTTATGCAAATATTGAGCCGCCTGCTCCAAAGCGGTCTTATCCAGATGGGGCAACAAACGCTGCGGAAATTCACGCGCCAGCAGGGCCGTGGCCTCCACCGGGATGCCCTTGGTTAACAAAACGGCATCACCTGGCTCGGCGCCGCGCGGTGTAACCAGGCTGTCACGCGCCACTTCTCCAATCAGGGTGCCCATAATGATAGGTCGATCAATCCCATAAGTTACTTCGCTGTGTCCGCCAATTAAAGCTACGTTTAAGGCACGACAGGCTGAGGCCAGTTGGTCGGTAATTTTTAGAACCAGTGTTTCGTCGGTTTTATTTTCGGGTAATAACAGGGTGGCTGTATACCACAAGGGCGTTGCGCCTGTGGTAGCCACATCATTGGCTGCCACCTGCAAAGCGTACCAGCCGATTTCATCGGTCGCAAAGGTAATCGGGTCCGACTTAACCACCGTCAGATTGGGTGAGCCCGTATCCAAAACAGCGCAATCCATGCCAATGCCGGGGCCAATCAGCACCCGCCGGTCCTTCACGCTGTAACGTTCAAACATGGTTTTTAATAATTCGGGCGGTAACTTGCCCAGGGGAAACATTTCTGAGGACATGGCAGATATCATAACACAAATAATTGGCAGAAATTAATTAAATATAACAAATCATATTTCAACAAAATTTTTCAACGAAGACCGGTTTGATCAAGCTGGTTGGCCAGGAAAAAAGTTTCAGTATAAGCCAGCGGTTTTTCCTGGTAATGGCCGCAAGCTTGAACCAGGCCCGGTTCTTGAACCAGTTGTTCAGGAGGCGCCAAAACCAAAACCTGTTGAGATGATTTTAATTCCAGACCATAGATCATAGCGACCGGTTCGGTGATTCCTTCAAAAAACGAAATGATGGTGGCATGGGGAATGTTGTGCATCTTCAACATAAAGTAGTTCAGACGGATATATGGCATCCAGCCCTGGCGCGGATCTTCATGATCAACCAGCACAATATAACTGGCCGGTTCAAGGCGGACATAAACCGTCTCTTGCCCTGCCGGGCAGCTTGATGGCGGTAAAATCGTGGCTTGCGCTGTCATGCGCAAAAAAGCGGGAATTAATAACAACAAAGGAACAACGACTAACGGCAAAAATTTTATTGTTGTATCACTTAATTGCGGAGCCGGCGGCAATTTTGTTTCCAGGTTTTTTATGGGATGGGGCAGAAAACCGGCAATCCAGGCAAGCCCCAGGGCAGGCAATAAAGCCTGTAACCAGATGGTGGAAGCCAACAAACGCAGTTTAAATGTGGCAGTGGGAGGCACAAAGGGGATGGAAAACAACAAACCGATTATACACATCCAGATAAATACCCGTTTGGATTGATCTTGCTTAAATAATGAGGTTATCCCCAAAAGGCTCAAAACGGCCAGCGCCAGCCGAAAAACAAGGTTGACCGTATCACTCGCCCCATCAATGTAAGAAAATTCGCCCCGGATCGGGTCGCTGAAATACGCGGCCAGGTCCCTGTAAATTCCCAATAATAAATCCGTGGGGTGTTGGACAAAATAATCCCAGCTTATTTGTAAAGCGCGTCTCAGATAATCATTACCCTGCAAAGCGTTTAACTCGGAATGGTGATTTAACAAATCACCCCAATAACCCCCGCCCGTAACCAATGCATACAGGTGAAAAGTGAACTGTGGGTTTGAACGCACGCCGGGTTCTGCCACCCAATCATATACCAGGCGATTAATCCCAAAAGCCAACGCCATGACGGCAATTGTCACGAATAACATTTTATAAACCGGCCAGCCATGTTTACGACATTCCCACACCAGCCAGAGCAGCAAAAGGGGTAATATAAAAAATGCTCCCAGGCGGGCAATTAAGGCCAGAGTTAACAAACCCAGACCGGTCACCAACCACATTTTGCGGGGCTGAGTAAAATAACGCCATAAAAACGTGAAGGCCAGCAAGCCCAGGCTGATGCCCAACATCTCACTCATCACCAGGCCGGTATAACGACGATAAAACATAAACAAAACGGATGTAAAAATGGCAGCCGGCAGAGCACCGGCAGAGCGCTGCACCTCACGCGCTGAAATGTACATGGAAAGAATGGGAAGAATCAAGGAGAGAATCAGGGCTGCTTTAAAATCACGCCCGGTAACCGATAACAAACCTGCGAAAAAAGACACCATCAGAGGGCGGTCGGAAGAGAATGAAGAAAAACGTCCACCTTCCAAAAATCGCAGCGCATCGATATAATAGTTTGCTGAATCGGATAATTGGATGGAGCCTCCCAGAACATATTGTTCGCTGTTGCCTGAAGCCCATAAACCGGAAAGCGGCAAACATAATAACAATGCCATAAAAAGTGGGGCAAACCAGCTTCCCCATTGACCCGGAAGACGGAATATACCGTATGATACAAGAATGAGGGGAATAAATGTCAACACCAGGTCATAACGCGCAGTCAGACCTGTTTGTCGCGGCAGGGGAAAGTTTAAAAACACAAAACAAAAAATTATTACCAGCCCCGTGATACACAATGTTTTTATTACAGGTAAAAATATGGAAGTTTTTCGTGACATAGGCTTTACCATGCAGATAAAATAACCCCAAAAGGCAAGTTGTATTATACAACAGGCTTAAATTGATGGGGTAACAAATTGTTTTAATTATTCACAGGAGCAAATTATGAGCGACTCAAAAATCAGCAATGCCTTTCAGACTTTTATGCAGGAAGCCCCGCAGCATTCCGCGGCCTGGGGCGTGATGGTGCAGGCGCTGGATAAAGCCAGTGCCTTGGATAAAAAGACCGAAGAACTGGCCTACCTGGCCGTACTGGCCGCTTTACGCATGGAAAGCGGCATTCCCTTTCATGTCATGTCTGCACGCCAGGCCGGCGCCAGCCGCGATGAAGTGATCAGCGCCATTCTGGTGGGTCTGCCGGCTGCCGGGCATGCCGTTACGCAGTGTTTGCCGGCTGCACTGGCAGCTTACGATCAGGCTTAAAAATTAAATATACCCGCCCGGCTTTTGCGCCGGGCGGGTAAAATGATCTGATATTGGGATGATTAATCCAACGGGCGATAAAAAGGCTCCGGAGCCTCGATGCCCACAATCTCACCGTAATAGACCCGGTGGATATCTCCGGCCGGATAAGACTCTTTTACATAATCTGCCAGAAAATGATCGGGATTTAAATCCTGATAATAAACTTTGCGGCATTTGATAATTAATTCCGCCTCGGCAAAGGCCGGCGCGCCGACTTCGGCCAATTTAACCGGCGTCAATCCGGATTCTTTTATTTTATCCCTGTCGCGTCCCGACACCGCCCCCATTAATGAAAGCGCTTCTTCATAACCGGCCGGAAAAGCGCTTAACGTAAAATCGGGGTATGTATCAATAAATTGATAGGTATAACGCGAAGGGCGCACCACCACCTGGGCAAAAGGTCTTTCCCACATCACCCCAAAAGCGCCCCAGGAAATGGTCATGCTGTTGTACTTTGCGCTGGAAAAATCGCCGGCGGTCAGCAAAAACCAGTGATTCCAGGCATTTAATGTTGAGATATCAAATTGTTTTAAATCAACGGATTTTCGATTCACGGCACACCTCATAGCTCTATTTTACTCTTGTTTGTCGCTGACACCGGCCTCATCAAAGGTTGCCATTTCATCAAGCGTACGGCAGGCGGCCTCAATCACGTGAAAAGCCAGCGCCGCACCGCTGCCTTCGCCCAGGCGTAAATCAAGGTTAAATATCGCCCGCAGTCCCAATTTATTTATGATCGCCATGTGGCCAATCTCCACCGATTGATGTGAGGCGATTAAATAAGGTTGTACGGCGGGGCAAAGCCCCACGGCAATTAATGCGGCGGCGCCGGATATAAAACCGTCAATCACCACCGGCACACGTTGTGCGGCAGCGCCAATCATCACCCCGGCCAGGCCGGCAATTTCCAGCCCACCCACTTTGCATAATACATCCAGAGCGTCATGCGCATCGGGACGGTTAACGGCGATGGCTTTTTCAATCACTTCAATCTTGCGCGACAGGGCGGCATCATCCACCCCTGTGCCACGCCCGGTAACACTGCCCACCGGCAGGCCGCACAGCACCGCGGTAATGGCCGCCGAGGGTGTGGTATTGCCAATGCCCATCTCACCGGTGGCGACCAGGTCCAGACCCTGTTTTATCTCATCGTTAACCACATCAATGCCCACCTGAATGGCCGTTTCGGCTTCAGCGCGCGTCATGGCCGGGCCTAAAGCCATATTGGCCGTGCCGCGGCGCACCTTACGTTGGATTAATCCCGGCTGCGCCTCAAAGTCGCTCTTTACGCCAATATCCACCACCACCACGCGCGCCCCGGCCTGGCGCGCCAGCACATTAATGGCCGCTCCGCCGTTCAGAAAGTTAATCACCATCTGGGGAGTCACCTCGGATGGATAAGCGCTGACGCCTTCAAGCGTTACCCCGTGGTCGCCGGCCATAACAATCACCGCCTTGCGGGTAACCGCCGGCCGGTTTTTCGCGCGGATGCCGGCCAGTTGAATTGAAAGCGTTTCAAGTGCGCCCAGGCTGCCGGTTGGTTTGGTCAGACGCGCCTGACGCCGGCAGGCCGCCTCGGCGGCATCTGCATCGATTTGTGGAATATTCGGTAAAGTTAACATCCAGCCTCCAAAAAATAGCGAATAATGCTCCCAATGCTCTGATTAAAAACAAAACACCCCCGTTCTCAAACGAGGGTGAACAACCGGTTCAGGTTAATGCTCGCCTCTTTGCATCGAGAAGGTTTTGAGCTTTTTATCAGGCAGGCAACCTGGCTTACGGTTTTCCGTTTACAGTTGCGGCACAGCGCTGGACTTGCACCAGCTTCCACCTTTACGTTTTTTACATCCGGGTAAAAAAACGCCTGATAATATTCTTTCAGGTCAATGGTTATTACCCTGAAAGGTTTTATCACCTTCCTCATGAGAAACGCCAGAGACCCATCTTATATTAAAGAACTTCTGAATTATATACCCATTGTAATCACAAATCGATTTTTTACCCCAAAATACTGTTTAACCTGATTTTAAAAGTTAATCCGTTTCAAATTGTGTCACAGGCCCAAAACAGCAATTTTATTCAAGACAAACCGAGCCGGTTTTGAGAAAATAAAACACGATAAAAAAAGTTCATCAAGCCGGAGATTTAAATAATGAAATGTGTAATGATCATTAACGAAGAGCTGCCGCTGGGTCTGATTGCCAATACGGCCGCCGTTTTAGCCATGAGTGTGGGCGAAAAAATTAAAGGTATCATCGGACCGGATGTGCAGGATAAAGGCGGTGAAAATCACAGCGGCATTACCCGTCTGCCCATTCCTCTTTTAAGGGGCAACAGCCAGAGCATTGCCGCCACTCGCCAGGCATTATTAAAAGCCGACCCGGCGGAACTTTATTTCGTCGATTTTTGCGATGTTGCTCAAAAATGCAAAGATTATGACGACTATATCAAACTTATGTCGGAGCAGGTTGAAGAGCAACTGCAATACCTGGGCCTGGCTATTTGCGGGCCTGACAAACTGGTTAAAAGCCTGACCGGTCAAATGGGACTGCTGCGTTAATCCATTTGGCGGCAAATTTGTTGATATTGCCCCGGCGGCAGTCCAAAAGCCCCCTTAAACACACGGTTAAAATGACTCTGGTCGCTGAAGCCCAGGCTGGTTGCCAGGGTTGAAAGCGGCAGAGACTGGTGGTTAATCAGGCGGCGCGCCTGCTGCACACGCTGCAAATTCTGGTACATATGCGGCGGCATGCCGAAATATTGGCGGAATGAACGCAGCAAATGAAAGGGGCTTAAACCCGCCACCCCGGCCAACTCTTCCAGGCTGATATTCTCACAAAGATGGTCCATTAAATATGCCTGCGCCAACTGCAAGGCATGTGAAGGCAAGGGTAAAAGTCTTTGCGTCTTACCGCTGCCGTAATTCTCAAACAACATAAAAAGGGTTTCGGTCAGGGCGCAATCGCTTTCCAGATCGGACGCCGGCCGTTTAAGAGCATCATACAGACGGCAGAGCGCCTGATAAAATGCAGGGCGCATGATCACTTTTGTTAAAAATTCCGACGGGGAAATAAACACATTCACCCAGGAGACCCCCAGATAAATCATGCGATAGGTCCAGCGGCTTTGGGGCAGCGGGTTGCAGACATGCACCTCGCCGGGATTAATTAAAACGATGCTGCCGGGCTGCACCACACAATCGCCCTGGTTCCAGGAAAAACGACTGGCGCCTTTTTCAACCATACCAATCGCATACCCCTCATGATAATGGCGTTTAAAAGTGGATTGTGAAAATGAAGCCCGCCGCGCTTCCAACGGGTAACGTGTGTGTCTGAAAAATTCGGGTTGACAATAATCGATCTGCATACAAACTCCATCCGCAAGGTTATTATACCGAATAAACAATTAAGGAATCGTCGAAACATAAAACCGTTTTGACCTTCCATTCAGGCCCAATTTTCCAAAAATTAGCTCTCGCTCTACTTGTAATCCCTTAAATTCCTGTTATGATTAATTTACTACGTAAGGGACACTATTAGTCCTTTTATATCCATCTTCCACTGCAAACCTGCCCGGTTTAAAAGACAGGTGTCATTTTTAGAGAATGTTATAACGCTCCAGTTACGAACACTTTCAGGAGGTGAACATGTCGACAGTAGCTGATCTTTTAAAAACCAAAGGCCAACAAGTTTTCTCCGTCAGCCCTGAAACGCCCGTTCTTGAGGCGCTGCGGTTAATGGCCGAAAAACGCATCGGCGCTCTGCTGGTAATGGATGGCAAGCAACCAGCCGGTATTTTTTCGGAACGCGATTTCGTCCGCCAGCTTGCCCAGGATGCCAGTTTTGACGTCAAAATGCCCGTCAAAAAATTTATGACCACGCATCTCTATACGATCACCTCAAATCACAGCGTGGGTGACTGTATGGCCGTGATGACCGAACACCGCATTCGCCACCTGCCGGTAATCGACAGCGGCGACCTGGTTGGCCTGATTTCAATCGGCGATGTGGTTAAACAGGCCATTGCCGTGCGTGAAGAACGCATTGGGCATCTTGAAGATTATATGTCCGGCAAGGTTTATTAATTTTATTCGCAAATTCCAATAACAATTTAAAAAGTCTCCACTAGCACACCAGGGTTTTACAATATTAATTGTAAAACCCGTTTTTAGCTTAAGGAGACTAATTCATGAACAACCTCATAAAAAGCATCGAGGCTCACGTCCACACGCTCAGTGAAAACATCGGAGCGCGCATGATCGGCACGGCTGCCAACGCCGCCGCCGCAGATTATATCTATACGCAAATGAAATCATACGGACTGGACGTGGAACGCCAGCCGTATTACTGCCCTGCCTGGCAGTGCGAATATGCTTCATTAACCGCCAACGGATCTAACCTGGATGTGTTGGTTAACCCCTATTCCCCTTCCTGTGATGTGAACGCCCCTTTTATTTCAGCGGCAACTCTGGCCGAACTGGAAAATGCCGATCTGAGCGAAAAAATCGCCATCCTGTACGGCGACCTGACTCGTGCACCCTTATCCGCCAAATCCTGGTTCCTCAAGGATGAACGCGACGACCGCATTATTACCCTGCTGGAGACAAAAAAACCGCTGGCTGTTTTAACCGTACAAATCGATCCGCATTCGATTAACCGCCTGATTGAAGACTGGGAATTTTTAATCCCCTCCGCCACCCTGCCGGCCGAAAGCGCCCGCGTGTTATTCAGCCGGGAAACGGAGCAAATTCACCTGACGCTTAAAACCACCAGCCACCCCGGCAGCACGGCCAATATTATCGGGCGGCGTGCCGGTAAACGACCCGAAACGCTGGTATTTTGCGCACACTACGACACCAAAATCGACACCCCCGGGGCAGGCGACAACGCCGGCGGCGTGGCCGCCCTACTGGCCCTGGCCGAACAGTTAAGCCGGACACCCACCGAGACCGGCCTGGAATTTATCGCCATGAGCGGCGAAGAATATCTGCCGATCGGCGACGATACATACCTTGAAAAGGCCGGCGAAGATCATTTAAACCAGGTGTTATTAATGATCAACTACGACGGCGCCGGCCATCTGCTGGATGCCAACTCACTGGCCATCTTTACCAGTTCAGCGGCTTTTCAGGAAGAAATGGTTCGCATCAGCCGCGCCTTCCCGGCCGTACAGTGGGTTGAACCCTGGCCGGAAAGTAATCACTCCACCTTTTCCTGGCGCGGCGTGCCGGCCCTGGCTTTCAGCAGCCGGGCTTTGCGAATTTATGGGCACCAGTATAACGACTCGGCGCGCTGGATCAGCCCGGAGCGTATTGCCGAAGCGGTTAATTTAACCCGGGAAGTTATTAATAATGTGCAGTCCCGGCCGTTGGGCTGGTTGCGCCCTCAAGCTGAATCTATCTAAAAACCGATGTCACTTTATCCGGCCGGAGCTGCCCGGTTCCGGCCGGATATATAAGGAAAGATTTATGGAACACGATCAAATTATTATTCGCGGGGCGCGCCTGCATAACCTGAAAAACATAGATGTCAGCATTCCCAAAAACAAGCTGGTTGTTTTTACCGGTTTGTCCGGTTCTGGAAAATCAAGCCTGGCCTTTGATATCTTGCATAAGGAAGGCGCGCGCCAGTATATGGAATCATTGGGACTGGTGACGGATGGTTTAAGCAAGGTGCCGGTGGATTTTATCAGCGGGCTGTCACCTTCCATCAGTGTCGACCAGCACCCCGGCAGCCATAATCCGCGCTCCACGCTGGGCACAGCCACTGAAATTTACACGTACCTGCGCGTTTTGTTTGCCCGCCTGGGGCACCGGCCCTGCCCGAAATGCGGCGGCGATGTGCCGCCATCCGACCAGATTCACGCTTTTCAGGACGACGACGGCGAACCGGATGAAAACGGCGGTGTTTTTTGTCCGAACTGCGCTGCCAGTTTACCCGAACTGGGTATGGCCAACTTTTCATTTAACAAACCCGCCGGAGCCTGCCCGACCTGCACCGGCCTGGGCGAAACGGCCGACCTGTTGGCGGAGCGCTGTTTTAATCAGGCGATGAGCCTGGTTAATGGCGGCGTCACCATCTGGGACCCGTTTAACGCCGAACGTTTTATTATCGCCCTGCAGCGCGCCGGCGCTTATTACGGTTTCGAGTTTGACGCGCAGCAGCCGCTGGGAGAACTGGGAGAGGTGCAGCGCGATCTTTTGTATTACGGGGTAAACAGCGAAAAATTCAGCGCCCATTTTCCGGGGGTAAAAGCGCCCAATTCGGTCATGAAGGGTTATTTTGAAGGCGTCGTCACCAACCTGTGGCGGCGTTACCGTGAAGGTTTATCTGAATCGGGGTTAAGCGTTAAGCTGGAACAGCTTTTTGTCACACGCACCTGCCCCGACTGCCAGGGCACCCGCCTGCACCCGGCCAGCCGCCGGGTCACGGTGAATGGGCGTTCAATCATCCAGGTTTCACAAATGCCGCTGCAACAAAGCGCAGAGTGGCTTGAAGACCTGCCCCACCACCTCAGTTCATCAGAAATGCTGATTGCCGACCCGATTCTCAAAGATTTAAACGAACGCATCGAACGCCTGGTCACCATCGGCGTGGGATACTTAACCCTGGACCGCGCCACACCCAGCCTCTCCGCCGGAGAAGGCCAGCGCCTGCGCCTGGCATCTCTGCTTGGGTCACGTCTCAGCGGCGTGTTATACGTGCTGGATGAACCCACCATCGGCCTGCACCAGCGCGACACCCGGCGCCTGGTTGAGATATTACGCCGGCTGCGCGACCTGGGCAACACGGTGCTGGTAATTGAACATGATCTCGAAATGATCAACGCCGCCGATCATATCATTGAGTTTGGCCCCGGCGCGGGCAAAGAGGGCGGTTTAATCATCGCCGCCGGAACGCCGCAGCAATTACACGCGCGCAGCGATACACCCACCAGCGCCTTTTTATCCGGTCAGGCTGCCCTGCCGCTGCATTCCCCACGCTGCGAGAAAGCCGGCGAATTGGTAATTCACAAAGCGCGCCATAACAACCTAAAAGATATCAGTGTCAGCATTCCGCTTAAGCGGTTGGTAGCCGTCAGCGGCGTTTCAGGTTCGGGAAAATCCTCATTAATTTTTGATATTCTTGACCGCGCCGGCCGCCAGCGTTATTTTAACGCCCGTGAAACGCCGGGAGCACACGAAGGGATTAACGGCTGGTCCTATATTGACCGGTTGGTAACGGTTGATCAATCACCCATCGGGCGCGTTCCGCGTTCCAATGCGGCCACTTACACGGATGTTTTCACCCCCATCCGCGAGGTTTTTGCCGCCAGCCCGGCCGCCCGGCAGCGCGGGTTAAAAGCTGCTCACTTTTCATTTAACGTGCCCGGCGGGCGCTGTGAACGCTGCGAAGGCGCAGGGTTGTTAACCATCAATATGCATTTTCTGCCCGATGTACAGGTGCGCTGCCCGATCTGTCACGGCCGGCGCTTTAAGAAAGAAGTGTTGGCTGTTAAATATAACGGGGTTGATATTGCCGCCGTATTGGATATGAGTATCAATGAAGCCCTTGAAATCTTTAAAAAGGAAACCGCCATCGCACCGCGCCTGAAGCTGTTGGCCGAGGTGGGATTGGGATATTTACAATTGGGGCAGCCCGCCACCACCCTTTCAGGCGGTGAAGCCCAGCGCGTAAAACTGGCCAAAGAGTTGGCCCGGCGCGGCAGCGGACATACGCTTTATTTGCTGGATGAACCGACCACCGGGCTGCATCCGGCGGATGTCAGCCGGTTGTTAACCCTGTTGCAGCGCCTGGTGGATGCCGGAAACACGGTGGTGGTGGTTGAACATCACCTCGAGTTAATCCGCGCCGCCGACTGGATTATCGACCTGGGACCCGAAGGCGGCGACGCCGGCGGGCAGTTATTGGCCTGCGGCACGCCGCAGCAGGTTGCCGGAATCCAATCATCCTTTACCGGACAGTGTTTACAAAAAATTATGAATTAAATTAAAAACCGCCGCAGGTGAAACACCTGCGGCGGACGGCATAATAAATCACTTAATGCCTAATTGTGTCCCCAGCCATCCGGTCCGGGGGTTCCCCAACCTGCATCCCAGGGGTGCAGTTCAATCTGGCTGTCGCACTTGCCGGTATCTTTACGCGGCGGGGCGTTGTTGGCTACACAGCGCCAGTTGGGTGTGTTTTTATCATAAAAAACGATTTCGCTTGACCACAACGACTGTTCGCCGGATTTAACCTCGTATTTGGCCTGGGTTTCCCACAGTGGCGGATCAATAATCGATTCATGTTTAATCTCTGCATATCCCATGTTGGCATTACCATCCACTGCTTTGACGGGCAGTTTTAACCAGGCTGTATTATAAATATCGTAAACCAATAATTGTGCATCGGCGGGCAGCGGCTGGTTAAAGGTGAACACCAGGGTACATTTGGTTGAAGGGATATTCAACTGCGGTTTGCCATTGTTATTTAAAGCGGGCAGAGCGTCGGCAGGCATCTCCCAGGCTTTATCGGAGCCCTGTGAAGTTTTAATTGTGGTACACCAGGCTTTCAGCATGGGATCATCATAAACCGGCAGATTTTCACTTCCAATCATGTCTGGTTCACTTGTTCCGGCCACCGCCGGTGAAACAGGCTCAACGCTGGCGGTTTTCTCAGGGGTTGCGGTAGGCTCAGGCGTGGCGGTTACAACAACCTCTTTGGTCACGACGGTTACCTGGGGTACGATTACGGTCTGCTCCACCACCACAGTTTGTGGAACAACAACGGTTTGTTCGATAATTTGCGGGGTAGGAGTTGCGCATCCAATGATGCTTAAAAGTAAGATTAGTGTTAGAATTAAGGAGAATATTCTTTTCATTTTTACTTCCCTTCGTTAACATCTGCAATCGGTAAGTATAGTCCTGTTATTTAAGTTAAACCAGAGTTTTAATTTGACTAATTCGACAATTCATACTAAATTAAAGAATATTCCCTCTTATAAACTAATCACCTTATTTTATAAGGCAACATTGCCTTCAAAAAACATGAATTGACCTTACCAAAACATACATTCAAGCGAAATCGGTTCATTAAGTAATATTTACTCTTTCGCAAAGGGGGAGATTTTATCATTAGTAACACTTTTCATTAATTATCGTTAACTTAAACAAAACCAACAAATTTCTCGTGACGGCATAGAAAGAGATAAATTACATGAACGTGATCGTACAAAACTGTTTAATTATTTTTGGCATCCTGCTGTTTGTCGCCGCATTGGTTTTAATTGTAATTTGGCGGATCAGTGGGAAGGGCCTGTTCTTTAAATTCACGGCTTTGATTGCCATCATCGCTGTTATAGATTCCGAGGTGGCTTTCATTTTCGGGCAGGTGGGATTCAGTTTTTTGAATGCTTTTATGTTTATAACGCCGTCCGCTCTGGTTACGGTAGGTTTAATTTACTGGTTATACAGAAGCTTTATTGTGCCGGTTAAGTTGTTAACCGCAACCGCAAAACTCATGTCTAGTGGTGATATTCCGGAAGATGTAAATTACAGCGGCAGCGATGAACTGGGTCAACTGGCTGCGGAAATTAATCGTACCCTGGTGTATCAACGCGACATCGTTGAACTGGCCGGTGAAATCACCTCAGGTAAACTGGATCAGATTATCGAACTGAGATCAAAAAACGACCGCCTGGGACAGGCTTTCGAACAAATGACTCACCAGCTTAATACGTTTATCGGTAAGGTTGCAAACAATGTTAATGTGCTGAACGAGTCTTCCCAACAGCTTTCCGAGGCTTCAGCTCAAGCCGAACAAGCCACCGGTCAAATTTCAGTCACCATTCAACAGATTGCCATGGGCAGTTCACAACAGGCAGCCTCCATTAATCAGGCGGCCGGCGCGGTTGAAAAAATGGCCGTTTCCATTCGGGATGTATCCCGGGGTGCACGCGAACAGGCCAAAGCCGTCAATGAGGCTTCTGAAATATCGGCACAGATTTCATCTTCGGCGCACGAAATTGCCGAGGCCACGCATATGATTTCACAACAGGCTGCAACCGCCTCTCAAGAAACTCTGGCCAGCAGCCAGGAAATTGAACAAAATATTCTGGGCATGCAATTAATCAAGGAAAAAATCGGCCTGCTGGCCGGTAAGGTGCAGGACATGGGGCAGCGTTCCGATCAAATCGGCGATATTGTGGCCGTGATCGAAGATATCGCCTCTCAAACCAATATGCTGGCCTTAAATGCCGCCATTGAAGCCGCACGCGCCGGAGAACACGGTAAAGGTTTTGCCGTGGTGGCCGATGAAGTGCGCAAGCTGGCTGAAAAATCGGCTTCGGCCACCCGTGAAATCGGGCAGTTGGTCAGCGGCATTCAATCATCCTCACAGGATGCCGTGCAGGCCATGAAAGAAGGCGAAGAAGTGGTTGAAAGCGGCGTGAACCGCGCCGGCAAATCGAGCAGTTCACTGGAAGATATTCGCGGCGCATTTGAAGTTTTCAGCCAGCAAATCGAAGGTATTTCTCTGGCCATTCAAGAAATGAGCCATGCCGCCGAACAACTGGTCAGCTCGATGGATACCGTCTCGCAGGTGGTGGATAGCAACCAGACAGCCGCCGAAGCAATGGAAATCAATTCCGCCACGGTGAACGATTCGACCGAAAGTATTGCCAGCCTCAGCCAGGAAAGCAGCGCCGCCATTGAAGAAGTCAGCGCCAGCACCAGCGACATGCGCACTCAGGTTCAGCAGGTCAGCGAAGCCGCTCATCGTCTGGCTTTAATGGCCAGGGAACTTTCAAATGTGGCCGGTT
>JAJTBH010000531.1 GCA_021287005.1 Anaerolineae bacterium | reverse complement strand
GCTGACCCCCGGATCAACCGACAGGACGTTGGGGTTAACAATGGGTGCGATGTTTGCCGACGGATTATGGGTATTACCCGAATGTAAAAGATAGTCGAGAATATCACTTTCGCTGATCACCCCGAGCAACTGTTCTCTATCATCCACCACCGGAAGCTGTGAGATGCCATATTGATTCATCTTGCCGACCACCTCTTTAATTAAATCACTGCTGTGCGCCACAACGAGCGGAATTTTATTGCGCGAATGTAACAGGGTGGCGATGGTATCTGTGCTCTGACGCCCCGATAGAAACCCGTTCTCGCGCATCCAGTTGTCATCATAGATTTTGGAGAGATAGCGGTTGCCCGAATCGGGCAAAATGACGACTACCACCTTGTCGGGTCCCAGTTGGCGAATGATGTCGGATTTTAATATCCCCGCCACGGCCGCGCCGGAGGAGCCCCCGGCAAAAATGCCTTCTTCGCTCATCAAACGGCGCGTGGTCTGGAAGGACTCGCGGTCATCCACCACCACCACCTCGTCCACCAGTGAGAGGTCGAGCGTGGAGGGCAAAAAGTCTTCACCGATGCCTTCCACTTTGTAGGTTTTGGGGTGCGGGTCATCGGGAATTTTGCCGATCTTCCAGGTTTCATACAATAACGAACCCAGGATATCCACGCCGATGATTTTGACCGCGGGGTTTTGTTCTTTAAGATAACGCCCGGTGCCGGTGATGGTGCCGCCCGTGCCCATGCCGGCCACCAATACGTCTATTTTGCCGGCGGTCTGCCGCCAGATTTCGGGCCCGGTGGAAAAATAATGCGCCAGCGGGTTGGCCTGGTTGTGATACTGGTTTGCCAGGATGCTGTTGGGTGTTTCTTTGATGATGCGCTTGGCCACGCTGTAATAACTGCGCGGGTCTTCGGGCGCTACCGCGGTGGGGGTGATGACCACCCTGGCGCCAAAGGCACGCAGGAAGCGCACTTTTTCGTCACTCATTTTATCGGGCATGACAAAGACGGTTTTATAGCCTTTAATGGCAGCCGCCAGGGCCAGCCCGGCCCCGGTGTTGCCGGATGTGGCCTCTACAATGGTTCCTCCGGGTTGCAGGCGGCCTTCCCGTTCGGCCTGTTCGATAATGGCCAGGCCGATGCGGTCTTTGATTGAACCGGCCGGGTTAAAATATTCCACCTTGGCCAGAAACAGGGGGGCGTCGCCATTGGGCACGACCCGGTTTAATTGAACCAGCGGCGTCTGGCCGATGGTATCGAGAATGTTTTTATGGTAGTCTATAATATCTTGCTCTGATGAACTGGCGGTTTGCGCCTGTATATTTATTGCGACCATTTTTAACCTTTCGAATGATTCGTTTAAGTGATGAAACAAAAAAGCAGACAGTTTGCCGAAAACAAAAATTAATCGGAAACTGCCTGCCATAAATTGGGTGTCATGACCCCTGGATGATCTACCCTTAATGCGGTGGAAACAGTTTCCAGCGGCTACACAAACAATTTTTCATGGTTTATCTCCACATTTTTAGAGTTAATTAAGCGACTGCCCCAAGCTGCTGAATCAGTTTTTCGGCTGCGGTGACGCCGTGATTAACATGGCGGGGCGCGCCCTGTGAATCGAGAATAAAGGTGGTGGGAACGCTTAAAACGCCCCATTGTTCGGCCAGGCCGGGTTGTTCGCTGGCGTTAACCTCGATGATTTGCAAACGTTGGCCGAGTTTGATTTTCACCTTTTCGATGGCCGGGTGCTGCATGGTTTTGCAGGGCACGCAGTCGGGGGTGGTGAAAAACAGGATGGCCGGGGTGCCGGGGGTGAAAAACCCCTCAAGCTGACTGCGGCGCCGCGCCCGCCACAAAATCAGGCGGTTGATGGCCCGGTAACCGGTGATGATCAGGCCGATCAGGGCGATAGAAAATAAAATACGCAAAACAATATCCATAACCTGCCTCCATTTATTTGGGGCGAAATCCGGGAAAAACGCCCAGTGGGGCCGATTTATTAAAACCGGGCACTCTGATGCGGTTGAGCCAGTAATATACCGCGCAGCCGGCGCAAAAACCGATAAACAGGTTTAACCCCGCCAGAAAAATTACCAGCCAGGTCAAAGCCCAACCTGCGGCACCATTTCCAAAAAACAGGAAAAGAGTGGATAAAATTAATACAAACGAACCAAAACCCTGGGCAAAACGGTGCGGTTCGGGGTTGTCGGCTACCGTAAAGGGCCTGAGCCATTTAAGCGGTTTTAACACGCCGGTGTAAATAAAAACAAAGC
>JAJTBH010000530.1 GCA_021287005.1 Anaerolineae bacterium | reverse complement strand
CAGGCTGAAGTTTACATCCGCCAGAAAATAACCTTCAATCTGTTCGATAGTCAGACCAAAGGACGACCAGAGGTTAAACACCGCCATAAAGATGGCGCCGCCCAGGGTGAGGGTCGAGAGGGTCAGGCCTAAACGACCCTTGCGGCGGATGGAGTTGCGCAGCGAGATGATCATGGGGCGCGATAAAAAACGCACTTTTTTGAGGAAACGATCAATTTTGTCACTGCCGAAGTTAATCGAATTGCCATAATTGGAGATGGCTTCGCGCACACTCAGGCGCACCCCGTTAACAACCGGCAGCAGGGCGGCCAGGGTGGGCACCACAAAGGCAATCAGAGCCTGGATGAGGAAGGCTTCAGGAATAAAACGAAAGCCGCGCAGGTCAAAATTAACAAAATTGGACATAAAGGTACACGCCTGATAACCGGCCAAACCCGAAAGGGGGGCTGCCAACATGAAGGAAAACAGGCCAAAAGACAGGATCAGGGTCAGGTACATGATTGAAATCTGGCCGGAATTCCCCCCGATGGATTTCATGATGCCAATTTGTTTGATATGTTGGGCCATCAACGAATTGATGGTATTAATCACCAGGAAGGCGCTGAGAAAGACGGTCAGCCAGCCGAGCAGATTTAAAATGGCCATGATGGCCACAAAAATATCGGTTGAAAAATGTTTGCCGGGCGCGTACATAAAAATGTGGTCGACAAAAATGCCGCCTTTTTTGAGTTTATCGGCCACAGCATTGGATATATCGGTGACGTGATTTTTATCGGTGCGGTTTTCCTTAACCGTAATTAACAACTGGGTGTAAAGGCGGGTGCCGCCCAGCCATTCAATCGTTTCGGGGGTGACATATGCCGGAACCGAGCCGGCGAAAGCATATGGAAAAGTGGACACGTCGTGAACATAACCTTTAAAAATTAGCTGTTTAATTTTTCCGTCGGGCAGCTCGATGTTAACCGCATCGCCGGGCCGGTAGGCGAGCGTGGCGGCGGAGCGTTCGATGAAAATTTCCTTTTTACCCAGATCGGCCGGCACACCGGCGGGCAATTGCAACTGGTCAACTTTCATATCCTTTACGGGCGGAATGCCGGTGAGGCTGATGGTCTGGCGGCTGCCGCCATCTGAAATGAGCTGGGCACTGATATGACAACGTCCTTCGGCCTCGGAAACGCCCTTCACCTGGCACGCCGATGCAATGAGGGTATCGTCGAAAGTTCCGGTGTAAATGATGGCAACATGGGCATTAACCGAGTTGTAATCGGCCTGCACATCCGGCATGACGATGCCGCCGATGGCGGCGTTGATGCCCACTGCAAAAACACCCACCGAGATGGAGAGCATGGTCAGGATAGTGCGGGTTTTGTTGCTCAAGAGGTCCTGTAAAACTTTTTTCCAGCGTGGTCCGAAAAACATGGTCTTCTTCCTTCCGATTGATTGGCTGGAATTATCTTATCCGAAAGGATAAAAATCAACCTATCGTGCGGCTATCGACAGGCTGAAAATAGGCTGCGAATTATTCTTGTAAAAACGGAATGGCTGGTGTATAATCACTGGCGTTCGGGGCGTGGCTCAGTCCGGATAGAGTGCACGGTTCGGGTCCGTGAGGTCGGCGGTTCAAATCCGCCCGCCCCGACACAAAGAGACAGGATGAATCAAAAATTCATCCTGTTTTTGTTTGTTTTCAGCCGCTTTGACTTGACGAAGGGGGTGGGGTCAGTATAATAAATTTATATTATGGGTGGAAAACTTATTTTTTAGATCCCCTTATTACAAGTTTGGAATATCTGGGCGGTGTGAATATCAGCATCACGCCGGCGTCCGATGATCTGGAGGATGAAGAGGAACCGAAGATAAACGAGATTCCTCAGGAGGTTGCGCCAGTCCGGCAGCCGGTTCAAAGAAAACCGATGAGGACGAGGGACCGGGTTTATATCATTCTGGTATTACTGGCCTTTCTTTTTGTGTGTTGCGCATATGTCTACATGCAAATCAGTCCGGATTATCATCATGGGTAAAGGGGTATCAAGATGGATGAAGAATTAAACATCGACGAATTGAAAAAGGACTTAGCACCAGCGTTGACTGTAGTTCTAGCAAACCAGTTGAAAGAGGCTTGCGCCGTATCGCTTCAGGCTAACAACCATGAATTGGGTGTTCAATTCAAAATAGAAGGAACTAACAATAAAACTTATCGTCTTTATTGGCCATATTGTAATGATAAGAAAATATTTAGTAAATACGACCCTGACAACGCTAGTGAATGG
>JAJTBH010000529.1 GCA_021287005.1 Anaerolineae bacterium | reverse complement strand
CTTTAATTGCCTGCTCATTTGTCAGGCATTAATGCCTGTTCTTAATGCCTGGTCCAGATCGGTTATCAGGTCTTCGGCGTCTTCAACGCCCAGCGCCAGGCGAATCAGGTTGTCGGGAATATTTAGTTTTAAGCGTTCTTCCCGCGGCAGGTCGCTGTAAGCCTGGGTGGCCAGGTGAATCACCAGGCTCTCGGCCCCGCCCAGAGAAGGCGAAATAAAGGGCAGCTTAAGTGCATCCACCACGCGGTAGGCATCCGCCTCATCGCCCTTGACGGTAAAGGAGACCACCCCGCCAAAACCGCGCATCAACCGTTTGCCCAATTCATAATCGGGGTGGGTCACCAAACCCGGATACCAGACGTTTTCCACCGCAGGGTGGTTCTGTAAAAATTCGGCCACCTGCTGGGCGGTCTGGTTTTGTTGTTTAACCCGCAGGCTGAGGGTCTTTAATCCGCGAATTAATAAATAGGCCGTATGGGGGTCGGATATGCCGCCCAGAATTCCGATCGAATCGCGCAGCGGGTTAATCAGCTCGCTGCGCCCCAGGATATAACCGGCTAAAAGATCGTGATGCCCGCCGAGATATTTGGTGGCGGAATGAATGATCAGGTCAATACCGTAATCCAGCGGATTAAAATTAATCGGGGTTGAAAAAGTGGCATCGATGACGGTTTTCACGCCGTGCCGGCGTCCGATTTCGGCAAAACGGGGCACATCCAAAATGCGCATGTAGGGGTTGGAAGGTGTTTCTGAAAAGAGCAGGCGAGTTTCAGGGCGGATGGCCGACTCAAGCGCTTCATAATCGCCAAAGGGCACAACCGAACAGGAAATATTATAACGGGGTAAAAATTCCTCACAAAACTGGCGAGTCCGGCGGTAGCTGTCATCGGTCATCACCAGGTGGGCGCCGCCGGGCAGCAGGCTGAGCAGGGTAAACGTAATGGCCGCCATACCCGAGGCCACCTGAATGGCGCCTTCGGCATGTTCCAGGGCCGCCAGGCGTTTTTCGGCCGCAGCCACGGTGGGGTTGCCATAACGGCCATATTCAAAACGGTCGCTGACCGGCGCGGACAAATGATCCTGCTCAAACTGGCGGGCATCGGCCATGTTGTCAAAGGTATAAGTCGAAGTCTGAAAAATCGGGTCGATCAAGGCGTGCGTGGCCTTGCGCCGGTTTTCTCCCAGGTGCACCGCGCGGGTTGAGCTTCCTATATAACGGGGCAAACAGTGATCGGGGGATTGTGAGTCTTCTTCCACTTTTAATATTTCACCTGTCATCTTAAATCTCCTTAATTTTGTTATAAAAAAAACGGGCTGTCTTTTTCAGACAGCCCGCTAATTTATTTCTGCAAAAGAACGGTTAAAGTTCACCGTTACAAGCTGTCTGCCCGGCGTAAATAGATCCCATCATGGCCATAGTGGCCATCATGGCCATCTTGAAGTACACCTGAGTGGAAAAAACGTTGGGCGAAACAACTAAAACGAGTGAGTTCATCTTAGTTTTTATTATAACCAAACCAATAATTTACCGTCAATAAGCCATTTTGCTTATACGAGCAGGCACGAATACGATTCAGATCAACCTCATCGCGAATAATGGGCTCATAAAATCCGCGCTGCCAGACGGTTGCTCCCGGCGTATTGCGTTTAAGGTTAATCCGCCGGGCAGAAAAGGATTTAAACGCCCGCACCATTTCGGATATTGTATCGGAGGGGTGGGTCTTTATTCCTTTTTGATCATCTTTTCCATCCCGCGTATCTCGTCTTTGAGCATCACTGCCTATCAAAAGAGACCCACCCCTACCGGGTTGGATGATCATAATGCCATGAAAATGATCGGGCATAACACAAAATGCATCCAATACCAACGTTGGGTAATGCTGCGGCAAATCCAACCAGGCATGGTGAACGATCTTTCCCAACGGCGTTAAGACAAATTTATCGTTACAAACTTCTGCCAACACAGCCGGCCTTCCCTGAAGCGTGCCGGTGATAAAATAAGCGCCGGGTTGGGCGTAATCATAACCGACCAGCCTGAGGCTGTTTTTTCTTCGCCGGACGATCTCAACCATTGGTGCACCTTTCAAATATCAGTGTAGGGGCGGGACTTTGATGTTTGCCCGCGATCCCTTTAAAAATGGACCTTTACTTTCCAATCCCGGCCCGATCTCTATCGTGTCCCGCCCTGCTGTTACGGTGGGCGCCAATGGGCTGAAGGTTCTTTTTCCTGGTCTCGATGTCCATATTCCCTCTGTTTTCCCCGCATTTATTAAA
>JAJTBH010000014.1 GCA_021287005.1 Anaerolineae bacterium | reverse complement strand
GCCTGCCCAACAAGATTTTAAGCGCCTCCAGCGGCGGAATACGCACCGCGCCGATCATCAAATCCAGCAGCCAGAAAAGCAGCAGAGCCAGGATTAAGGTCACCCAGAGACGGGCTTTTTGGGGGGGATTAACCAATGCGGCGTTCAAATTATTGTTCTCCGGCAGCCAGCGGGCGGTAATATAACAGGGCATGCTCTGGCAGAAGGTCGGGATGCAGGATGGAGATTAAATCGGCCAGAACCAGGTCGGGATGCACCAGCCCGCTCTCGTTATAATCGTTGCCCCCGCCGGCATTCAGGCGGGCATTGTTGTTGTAAACCCGGCCCTGCTCAAACGCACGCAACCGTTCATAACGCGCATCGGCGGCCAGCACATCCTGCGCCGTTAACCAGCTTACGGACTGGTCAAACCAGTAATCCGCCGCCAGTCCTTTTTCGAACACGGCTTCAAAACTAAGCGGGATGCGCCCCGAAGTGGGGTCGCCGGCCCACAGGTAAGCGCCGCCGGCATCGCGGATATACGCCGCCTGGTAACTTTTGCCGCCGGGCATGTTCCATTTGCCATTAATTTCAAAACCGAGCAGCACGCTCGGGCGGCGGTCCGCCCCGGCGGCCAGGGCGCGCATCCGGTTATACCGCGCCTCAATGCCCGCGAAAATTTGTTCGGCCTGGTCCTCGCGGTTAAAAAACAGGGCCACAAATTTCAACCATTCGGCGCGGCCCAACGGGTTTTCTTCCATAAAATCCGAAAAAATCACGGTTTTAAACCCTCTTAACATCAAGGCCTGGTAATCGTCCTTGCCGGAGCTGCCCAACGCCAGGGTGGTGACCATTTCGGGCTGTGTTTCCAACAGCCCCTCCAGGTTCAGATCCGGGCCGTTGCCGACCGCTTTAATTTTTCCGTCCTTTAAGCCCGTTAACACGCCCGGCGTGTTTACGTATTGGGCATTACCGACCGCCACCAGCGCATCCAACACACCCAGTTCATTCAGGTAGGGTAAATGTGTGGTCGCCAGGCTGGCAAGCGAACGCACCGGCACCTCAATCACCTGGGCATCGCCCACATTGGCCGGAGCGGGGCTGCCGCGCTGCACCAGGATGTAGGTAAAGCTGCGGTTGGCGTCGCGCCAGGGGCGCAGCACTTTGACGATCTTGTAGTTGTTTTGATATTGCACAGAAAAGGCCGTAGCATAACGCAGTTTTACCTCGGCCGGCGGGGTAAACCCGCACTCCTTTGGCAACGCAGCGGCGGCCGGTGTTGGTGTCACCGGCGCAGGAACGGGCGCGCAGGCGCTTGCCAGCCATAAACATAAAATCAAAGCCCCAAAAAATTTTTTCATTACCACTTTACTCCATCCAAAAATGACAAAATCGGACCTCTAAAAAATCAATCCCGTCTCAAACAGCGCGAATTAAAACCAGGCAGAAATAAGAAGGCCGTTCGGATGCCCAGCTCTGCGGGTCGCGCAAAATTCGTTCACCGGCGCAGGAGGCGTTTTCCACCAGGGCGGCTTCACACGGCAGGCCGCAGTGTAAAATTTCGGCCGCGATGCCGGCCAAAAAATGCGCCGCCTTAAACAAAACCAGGCTCTGCCCGTTTTGCAGGTAAAAAGCGATTGAGCCCAGGGCCGACGCGGCCGGCAGCACCAGCAAAGCGGAGCCTTCAATGGCCAGCGGAAAACGGGCCGAGGCCGCCGCCGCGGACATGGCACTCAGACCGGGACAGATTTCAACCGTAATATCCGGCGGCAGTAAATTTAACAGGTGTTGGAAGGTGCTGTACAACAGCGGGTCGCCTTCGGTGATAAAAACCACATCCGAACCGTTTTGCAGTTTATCCAGTACCTGCGCCAGGGCTGTTTGGCGGGTTTTTAACCGCTCTTCGCGGTCGGGCGACATGCTGAACAAAAGCGGCAGTTCGGCCTGCCCCGCGCGGATGCAGGCCGCCGCCGTTTCGCGCGCGCGGCTGAAGCCGTTTTCGTCCACCGGGTAGGCCAGCAGCGGCGCATTTTGAATCAGGGCCGCCGCTCTTAAGGTCAGCAGGTCGGGGGCCCCGGGCCCCACCCCCACACCGGTCAATTTTGTATTCATCCTTTTTTCACCTCCGCAACCGTTCCATTAAGTATATAAACCGGGTTCTGCGGCGCCAGGCGCGTGCCGGCGCCGGTCAGGGTCCCGACCGAAAAACAGGCTTCGCTTAACTCCGGCGACCAACCGGCCGCCCGCATCCAGGCCAGCGCCGCCAGCAAATTTTCAAGCAGGGTAAAGTTGGCCACCACGCGGCAGCCCGGCCCGGCTGATTGTTTTACACATTCCAGAATGTCTTCCAGGTGGCCGCTGCTGCCGCCGATAAAAACCGCAGCGGGGCGGGGCAGCCCCGCCAGGGCCTGCGGAGCGCAGCCGGCAATGACGGTCACATTGTCCGTGCCGTAACGGGACGTATTTTCGCGCAGGTATTGCAGGCATTCTTCATCTTTCTCAAGCGCAAACACCCGGCCGCGCCAGCAGATTTCGGCCATTTCGATGCTGACCGCCCCGCTGCCCGCGCCGATATCCCAGACCGTGTCGGTTTCGCTCAAACGCAGGCGGCCGATGGCCGCCAGGCGCACGTCGCTTTTGGTGATCAGCCCGTTTTTATGCCGGTAAGCCGCGTCGGGGCGCAAAGATAAAAGCGGCGCCGGCCGCCAGGCGGCATCTTGCAGCAGCAATAACACGTTTAAGGGGTCAAAGGTCCTGTTTAACAAACCGCTCAGGCGTATATCGCTGATTTTTTCCAACGGGCTGCCCAGGTTTTCCAGCACCACCGCCCGGCAGTCGGGCAGACCGGCCGCCAGCAGCCGGTCTGCGATAAAAGCGGGCGAATGCAGCGGGTCGGTCAGAATGCCCAGCTTAACCTGCCGGCGGGCCAGGCCGATCAATTCGGCCAGCGGCCGCGCGTGTGCGCTGGTTAACACGGCGTCGCTCCAGGGCACTTTTATCCGGGCAAAGGCCGTTTGCAAACAGCTCACCGCGGGGATCACCCACACCTCTTCGGGCGGCAGCAGGCGCAAAACCGGGGCCGCCACACCGTAAAAACCGGGGTCGCCGGATGCCAGAATCACGATCCGGGCAGACTCGGCCCGCCGGGTCAAACCGGACAGCATGGCCGGCAGATTTTTCTCCAGCACCACTTTTTTACCCTGAAAGTCCGGCCAGCCCTCCAACAGCCGCCGGCTGCCCCACAATTCATCGGCCTTGCGAATCAGATTTAACGCCTGTTCACTTAAAACCGCCGCTCCGTCAGCGCCCAGGCCAATGATCGTTACTTTTTCAGGCATCAATGCCTCCCTGCCCCAGCAGCCTGCCGTTTAAAGAAAAGACATACACCCGCACAGGCACCTGCCGGTTAACTCTCAAAAATAATTGTTCGGCGGCCAGGGCCGCAATGAATGGTTCGATGGGTAAACCGGCTTCATCCAGCCATTTTTGCACACGGTGTGCGGTGCGCGCCTGGCGAATTTGTTCGCACAAGGCCGCCTCCGCCCCGCTTTTTAAGGCCAGCGAGGCCAGAAAATCAAAATCCACCTCGCCTTCCTGCACATGCGTCTGAAAACGCCCCTGCGCCAACTTGGATAACTTGCCGATCATGCCGCCTACCGTGATGCAGTTAAAACCCAGCTTAAGTGCCTGGTCGATGGGATAGGCCAGCTCGTCGCCCACGTCCAGAATGCCCAGGCCGTCCGTTTCTTGCAGCAATTCACTCAGGTAAAGCGCGGAGCGTTTGCCGGTGGCCAGGGCCACCCTGCGGTGCCCCTTTTCGTAAGCTACGCGCAGTTCGTAAAACAGGCTGGTACGAAAAGCCGGCAGCGAATAAGGCCGCACCAGCCCGTCCGTCCCCAGAATGGAAATGCCCCCCAGCACCCCCAGGCGCGGATTCATGGTTAATCGGGCAATTTCTTCACCGCGCGGCACACAGAGCTCGATTTCAAAACCCTCGTCCGGGTTTAATTGAAGCTGGACCATCTGCCGCTTAAACACCTGCATAATCAAACGGCGCGGACCGGGGTTGATGGCGGCTTCGCCCACCGCCACGGGCAGCCCCGGCAGAGTTACCCGGCCGATACCCGTGCCGCCCGCCAAAATCAAACCCGCGCCGGGCAGCCGCCGCACCACGGCCTGAATTTCAAGACCGTCGGTCACATCCGGGTCGTCGCCGGCATCCTTCAGCACCCCGCAGCACACGCCGCCGGTCTGCCGCTCGCAGCGCGCCAGCGCAAATACCACGTTTTTCAGCGCCGGCAGGTCGATGCTGATGGATGCAAGCGGGCGCTCTTGAACCAGCCCGGTTAAAGCCGCCGCGGCGGCCGCCGCTGCGCAGGCACTCGTGGCAAAACCGGTGCGCATCAGTGCCCCTGCTCCGCCAGGCGCAGCAGGGCGTTTAAGATGGCCACGGCCACGGTCGAGCCGCCCTTACGGCCCGTACTGACGATAAAATTAAGCTCTGTCCGGCTTAATGCCTGTTTTGATTCGGCCGCATTCACAAAACCGACCGGCACGCCCACCACCAACGCCGGCAAAATTCGCGCCGCGCGGTTCAGACGCAGCACTTCCAGAAGGGCCGTGGGCGCGTTGCCAATCGCCACCAGCGCCCCGTTCAGTTTTTCGCCAAATAATCGCATGGCCACTTCGGAACGGGTTTGGCCATTTAAGCCGGCCAGGTCCGTTACCTGCGGGTCATTAACCGCACAATACACCTGACAACCCCAAGCCGCCAGGCGCTGCCGGTTGACCCCGGCCGCAATCATCTGCACATCGCAGATCACCGGGCAGCCGCCGCGCAGGGCGTTTAGCCCGGCCGTGATGGCCTCCGCCGAAAATTGCAGCAGGCGCGCATATTCAAAATCGGCCGTGGCGTGAATCACACGCTGCACAATCGCCAGTTCGGCGGCCGAAAAAGTCTGCGGCCCCAGTTCCTCCAGAATAATGCGAAAACTTTCCTTTTCAATTTCTTCGGGTTTCATCACACACCTCCCGTAACCCGCTCGTTTTCCAGTTTATACCCGCGCGAAGTGACCATTTTGCCGTTTAAAATCCGCGTGGCACTGCTGCCGACAATCAAGATACAATCCATGCCGACCTCGGTGTTTGTTAAATCGATTAACCGGCCACAAAACAGCCTTTGTTCGGCGCGGTAAGCGGCGCGCACCAGCCCCACCGGGCGGTCGCCGCCCAGGCTTAATAACAGTTTTTGATAAACCGTTTCAAAGGGTTGGCAGCGCTGGCGGCTGCGCGGGTTATACAGGCAGATCACAAAATCACCCTGAATGGCCGCATCCAGGCGTTTTAAAATCGTATCAAAGGGCACCAGGTAATCGCTGAGGCTGATGGCGGCAAAATCGCTCATCAAAGGCGCCCCCAACAAAGCGGCGGCGGCGGTTAAGGCGGTGATGCCGGGCAAAACCTCAACGGTGATTAAACCGCCGGCGAGCTGCGCCTCCAGGATTTCAAAAATCAGCCCGGCCATGCCGTAAATACCGGAGTCGCCGCCCGAAACCACGGCTACCTTTTGGCCGCCCTGGGCCAGTTCCACCGCCCGCCGCGCGCGCCGAATTTCATGGCGCATACCGCTGCTTTCGCGCGGAATATGGGTATACAGGTGTTTAATCTGCTCCAGGTAGGTCTGATACCCCACAATCACATCCGCTTCCGCCAGGGCCAACGCGGCGCCGGGCGCCATCCACAGCGGCGCGCCGGGGCCAAGACCCACCAGAAAAATGGCTCCGTTCATATGTTTTCCTTTCGTAACGCCACGGCCACGGTTACATTGGGGAACTTTTGTTTTTCCACCAGCAGCGCCGGCGCACCCGCCGCCAGCAAAGCCGCCGGTTCGGCGACTCCCGTCACACCCAGTGCCTTTAACGCAGCCGGCGACGGGTTGGGCAAAGCGGGCAGCGTATTAACCTGGCGACGCGAAAATACTTTAAACGGCCAGTTCTGCCGCGCGCAGACTTGCAGCAGGCCGGGTTCGGCGGCTTTGTCCTCGATGCTTGCCAGGGTAAACACACTTTCACGCGCCAGCGCATTCAGCGCGAGCACCTCGTTCAGGGCCGCTTCAATTTCATCCGCACCCGTGCCGCGGTTGCAGCCCACACCCAGCGCCAGCAGCGGCAGGTAAAACACCACGCTGAGCGGCGCGGCAGCCCACAGGGCCTCATCCACCCGGCGGCAGGTCAGCAGCAGCAGGCGGGAATGCCCCGCCCGCACGGCCGAAGGCCAGTCGTGAAAAACAGCCGCCAGGGGCAGTGCCTTGATCTCATCCGGCACAGGCAGGCCGGCATCCACCACCAGCGCCGGGCTCTCACCGTTAACCAGGGCCGCCATTATCTGCGGCAATAAACTACGTCCATCCAATTTCCAGCCTTCCTTTTGGGCCAGCACATCCAGGGCGGGCTGCCCCAGCGCATCACTGGCGGTGGTGATTACGGCTTGCCCGCCGGTCAGGGCGGCCAGTTGGCCGGCCAGGCGGTTGGCGCCGCCTGCATGCCCGCTCAAAAGGCTGACGGCAAATTTGCCGTGCGGGTCCATCAGCACCACGGCCGGATCGCTGTGTTTGTTGTTTAACAGCGGCGCCAGCTCGCGCACCACAATGCCGCTGGCCATGATGCACACCAGGCTTTCATAAGTTACAAACGCCTCCTGCAATACCTGGCGAATGGATTGCTCGAATCCGTGAAAACGCGGGTCGTTTTGTTCCTCCGCACTCAAAAAACGCAGTGGCAGGTAAACCTGGGCCTCCGGTAACACGCGGCTTAAAGCGCGCGCCAGGCGCTGCGCCGGTTCGGTTAACGCCAGGATCGCCAGCCCCGGGCGGCGCGGCGGCGGTTCCTGAAAAGCGCCGTATAAATGCGAAGGCGATACCTGCTTTTCGCTTAAAGCCGGGCTGACGATGATCAGCCCCTGGTGAGTTAATTCCTCCGTTTCCAGGCGCGAGCCAATGTCGGCCAGCGTGCCGCGCACCACCTTTTGATCGGGCCAACTGGCGCGGTAAACCAGGGCGATGGGCGTCTCGGGGGCGTAACCGGCCGCGCTTAATTCATCGACCACCTTAAGCACCATGCCCGTGCTCAAAAAAATGGCCAGGCTGCTGCGGTGGCGGGCCAGGTCGCGCAGCCTTTCCGCCTGCGGCACGGGGGTGCGCCCGGCCGCGCGCGTCAGGATGAGGGTCTGGGTAATTTCAGGCAGGGTATATTCCAGGCCCAGCGCCGCCGCGGCGGCAAACACCGAGCTGATGCCCGGCACAAGCTCAAAGCTGATCCCGGCCTCTCGTAAAACCGCCATCTGTTCGTGTATGGCGCCGAAGATGGCAGGGTCGCCGGTATGCAGGCGAACCACCTTTAAACCCGAGCGCACGGCGTCGATCATCAACGCCAACTGTGTTTCCAGTTTCATACCGGCGCTGTCATATAACGCAGCCCCCGGCCGGGTTTGTTTGATCAAGCCGGGTGAAACCAGCGAACCGGCATATAACACCAGGTCGGCCTCGGCCAGCAATTTTTGACCTTTAACGCTGATTAAATCCGGGTCGCCCGGCCCCGCGCCGATAAAATAAAGGCTGCCCTTTGATGCAGGGTTCATAAGGCCCCGTTCTGCAGCGCCGCCCGCGCATGCGCGACAAAAAGCTGGCGCACCGGTTCATGTTCACCCAGACCGCGCAGGTCAAGCTCGACCTTAAACCCGGCTTTTAACAGGCGTTTTTTCCAGCTATGGTCCTGCTCTCCGGCCAGGTCGTTTTGGGCATGTTCACCGGCCACCAGCATCAACGGTTTTAAGGTCACTTTTTCCACCCCGTTTTTTTGTAAATATGGAATAAGAGTCTCAAGGTCAGGGTCGTCTTCAAGTGTGCCGATAAATACGTTGCCGAAACCGCGCTGCTTAAAAGCCCGGTCCAGGTCGCCATAAATGCGGTTAACTGCGTGTGACGAGCCGTGCCCCATCAGCAAATAAACCCGAAACGGGTCGAAAACGCCGCTCAACGCATCGATCAGCGGGTCAAGATCGGCCGCGCCGGCCAGCAAAGGCCGCCCGATATGCAGCCGGGTAAATTTATTTCGATACGGTTCCAACTGCGCCAGCAGCATTTCATATTCAATCCCGGCCATCAGGTGCAGGGGCTGCACCAGAATTTCTGCATAAACTTCGGTTAACAGGCGCGCGGCGGCCTGAGCCGGTGTTTCAACAGTCAGTGCATCGCGTTCGACCAGCTTTTTAATCACAACCCGCGATGTAAAGGCGCGGTTAAAGGTGTATTCGGGAAAAGCGTCCAGCAGCGTTTTTTCCGTCGCGCCGATTGATTTTTCCAGGGCGCTCAGATGGGTGCTGCCAAAACTGGCCACCAGCAGGGCTTTTTTCATAACAGACTCCCGGCGCCGAAATGATGGGCGCTAAGGCGGTGTTCACAGCCGGCAGTCGCTTCAAAGGGGTCGATATGCACGATCACCTCAGCGGCGGCCGGCAGGGCATGCAGCAGGGCATGCCGCACAGCTTCGCCGATCTGATGGCCGGCACAGGTCGACAGGTTGCCGTCCACAACCACCGACAGTTCCACAAACTGGCGATGCCCCAACCAGCGTCCATACACGCTGCCCACGCCGATCACACCCGGCACGTTGGCGCTGACCTGTTCAATGCGGGTGATCAACTGCGGATCGGTTGCGTCCATTAAACGGAACCAGATGTCACGGCCTGCCTGCAAGGCGACCGCCAGAATCACGAAACCCAACCCAAAACCGACCAGCGCATCGGCCAGCGGAAAACCGGCCCAGACCCCGATCACCCCGGCCAACACACCCAGCGAAGTAAACCCATCCACCCGCGCATGCATCCCATCGGCCACCAGGGCCGCCGATTGAATCTCCCGGCCGGTCCGCAAACGGAAAATAGCCACCCCTTCATTACCCACAAAACCGATTAAAGCGGCAGCCGCCACCCAGCCCACGTGCTCTATCACGCGGGGATTGATGATGCGGTCATAGGATTGATAAAGAATTTCCAGCGCGCTGAAAAAGATGATTAAGATAATAGCCGCCCCGACCAGGTCTTCGGCGCGGCCGTAACCATAGGTGTAACGGCGGTTTCGGGCGCGGCCTGACAACCAAAAAGCCAGCCATAAAGGGATGGCAGTGAACGCATCGGCAAAGTTGTGAAGGGTATCGGCCAGCAGGGCCATACTTCCACTGGCCAGCACCACCCCCGCCTGAAACAACGCGGTCAGCAGCAGCCCGGCCAGCGAGATTTTAATCGCCCGGATGCCCCGCCCGGTGGCCAGCGCCGGGTCGTTTATCGATAACGAATGTTCATGCACCGGATGAATGAAATCTAAAATCCAGCCGATCCAGCCGTGATTAAAGCTATGGGATTGTTCATCGACGTGAGTATGGTCATGATTATGCTCGGTTTCATTTGGATGCCCATGTTTGTGGTTAAAAGAAAAAGACATATAAATCTCCTTACGTTAAATCCTGGTCGGTTAATACCTGCTGCGCCGGACCCTGGCGGTAGACCCGCCCACATTCCAACCAGACGATGCGCTGCGCCCAGGTGCGCGCCAGGGCCCAGTCGTGGGTCGACAATACCACCGTGCGGCCGCGCTCCACCCAGGCATTAAGAATATCCAGCACCTGGCGGCGCATCCACGGGTCGAGGCTGTTGGTCAGTTCATCGGCGAATAAAAATTGCGGCTCCATTGCCAGAACGCCGGCCAGGGCGGCCCGCGTTTTTTCGCCGCCGCTCAATGCATGCGTCGGGCGTTCCAAAAGTTTCTCCAGGTCGCACAGGGCGGCCACTTCCTCCACCCGCCGGCGGGCCTCGGCCTGGCTCAGGCCCAGGTTCAGCGGCCCCAGGCTGATATCCTGAAACACATTGGCGCTGAACAACTGGTCTTCGGGATTTTGAAAAACCAGTCCCACCTGCCGGCGCAGTTCCGTCAGCGCCCGCCTGGAATAATCCAGCGTCTTTCCGTTCAGCAGCACCCGGCCCGAACGCGGCCGGAGAATGCCGTTGGCGTGCAGCATCAGCGTGGATTTGCCGCAGCCGTTGCGGCCAATCAGGGCTACCCGTTCGGCGGAATGTAAAACCAGGGAAAGGTCACTTAAAGCTTCGGCTCCCCGGTCGGAATAGGCATAATGAATATTCTCGAATGACAGTTCCATAAGGTTATTTTTTGGATTCTTTAAAGACGGTTTGAGAACGGGCGCGCGCCCACGGAAATTTAAGCTTTTCGTAAACCTGCGGTAATACCCTGAAACTGCCCTGCCAGCCGCGGCCCTGCAGGGCAATTTCCAGGCGGCGCGATCGCCGGTAGGCTTCCATAAACAGGTTGGCGCCAATGGCGGCAGCGCTGTGCATGCTGCGGCGCCAACCGTTAAAACCCAGGCGCACCTCGCTGGCCAGCAGCATCCGTTCCAGGCTCTCCAACAGGGTAAAAATGAAACGGTAAATCAGGGTCATCAGGTCAATCAGCGTTTCCGAAACGCGCAATCGCCGCAGCAAATCAATCAGGTCGATCATGGGCGTGCTCAGCGCCAGAAAGTTCATGGCGGCCGCACAGCCCAGGGCCCGCAGCAGAAGATTTAAGGCCAGAAGGGCGCTTTGCCGGCTGATGTTAAACCACAGCGGCCCCAAAGGCAGCCCCCCGGCGACCGGCTGCGTGCCGATGCTGAGCGCCACCCCCAGCACGGCAAACAATAAAAATCCCGTTTCCGTAAAAAGCAGCTTTAACACAAAGGCAGCCGGCAGACCCGCCCAGCAGATGCTTAAACACACTGCCAGCAAGGTTAAAAACGCGCTGAACCAGATGCTGTTCAGCGCCAGGCAGAGCAGCATTAACGCCAGGCTGAACCCGGCTTTATAAACCGGGTCCAGTCTGCGGATGCGATTGTTATAGGCAAATCGATCAATCCAATGCATGGATATGTGCCGTTTAAACCTGACGCTGGCCCTGTTTGTAACCGAAATAATAGGCGATAAAAGCGGCGCCCAACGCGGCTTGAAGGGCAAACAGCAGGCTTTCAATTTCTCCACTGGGCGGCTCCCAGATGGGGCTGAACCAGGGGGCGTAATCGGGGTAAATTTCGGTAATCAGACTTTCGGCCTGCCCGTCGGCGCCGCCAAACTCCGCGCCCGCCGGGGCGATAAACAGGGGCACCACCGCCAGGGCCAGCACCAGCACAATCAGGATCATATTTTTTTTCATTTCAGGCTCCTTCAACACCCAGTGATTTAAGTTCAACAACGGCATTTTTTTGGAGGGCATTAAAGATCAAAACCGTTAAAATGCCTTCGCTGATTGCCAGCGGAATCTGGGTAATGGCAAAAATGGTAGCAAACTTAACAAACGAGACTGCAAAACCACCGGCCGGGTCGGGATAAGCCAGGGCAAGCTGAAGGGAAGTGATCACGTAAGTGAGCAGGTCGGCAAAGGCGGCCGCCAGAAACACCACCCAGCTATCGGGCAGTTTTCCCTTTAAGCCCTTCCAGATGGCCCAGGCCACCAGCGGACCGCCGATGGCCATGCTGACCGTATTGGCCCCCAGGGTGGTTAACCCGCCGTGCGCCAGCAGCAGCGCCTGAAAAAGCAGCACAATGCTGCCCAGAATGGACATGGGAAAGGGGCCAAACAGAACCGCACCCAACCCCGTGCCGGTGGGATGGCTGCACGAGCCGGTGACACTGGGCAGTTTTAAAGCGCTTAACACGAAGGTGTAAGCGCCCGCCAGGCCCAACAACAGGCGGCTTTCGGGTTTTTCGACAATCAGTTTTTTAATCTGAATAAAACCGATGACCCAGAACGGAACGGCCACCGCAAACCAGAAGAGGCTCCAGCCGAGCGGCAGGAACCCTTCCATGATGTGCATGGCATATACCGGGCGAATGCCGTAACCGAGCAGCAGCGCCAGCAGCAGCCAGACAAGTGACTTATAGTGAATCCGGATTTTATTTAATTTCATAAACGCCTCCTTGAACATAAATTAATATCCCCAAGCAAGAAGGCTTTAAATAAAAAACTCAATCCTTGCGGATTGAGCATGAGAAGCCTGAATAACCGGTTTAAACGGTGTATATCCCGCCTCCTTGCTCGAGAAGGACAAACAAAATAAAAGCACAAGGCAGGTTCCCTGACTTCCGGTAGAATGATTTTCCACCGGTTACAGTTGCGGCACAGCGCTGGACTTTCACCAGCTTACACCTTTTAAGCCCTGACATCCGGGCATCGGGTCACCTTGAATTTAAGTTATTAAAGAACGTAAAAGTATTATTATGGATAACACCCCGCCTGGCAAGCCAGGCGACCATGACATTTATCACGGTTTGGTGATGACATCTGGCACATCAGTATGATAATAAAAACCAGGGTATATCTGTCACAAACAACCTAGTTTATTTATCAAAATACGTGCTGGTCAACAGTTTTATGCCCGAAAACAATAAAGTCAGCTTTTCAGGCAATACCTATGCGCAAAATGAAAATGGCCGGCCATGTGGCTGTGAAGTCTCTTTTCGGGGATTTTGAGCCGAAATTCGGCTCAAAATCCCCCTTCCCCCTTGACTCTGTATCAATCTGATGATTTAATCGTTTACGTAAACGTTTACCTGGAAGGTTTTTATGAAATTTTTCTCATCACCCGATTTTAAGCCCGTCTCGAAACAGATGTTTCACATCGCCATCCCCATTGCCATCAGCGGGCTGGTTTTGCAGGTGCAGTCCCTGATTGATACCGCTTTTCTGGCGCGATATTCCACCAGCCTGCCGGACGGCGCGCTTTTAAGCGGCTCCGAGATTTTATCGGCGGTCGGCAACGTCTTTTTCCCCTACCTGGTGGCGCTGTCGTTTATCTGGTCAATCAGCACCGGGGTGGTCATTCTGGTTTCACAGCGCCTGGGCGCCAACGAACCGGCCAGCGCCCGGCGTTATGCGGCCACCGCCATCAAATTTAACACCCTGCTCTCCTGGCTGGTTTACCTCTTCTGGTTCTTTTTTGCCAAACAGGTCTTCACCCTGATGGGCGTGCACCAGCCCATCTTAACCCTCAGCCTCGATTACATGCGTTTCCTCAGCCTGGAACTGCTTTACCTGGGCTTGAGCACTTCCATCGGCGCCGTTTTCCAGGGGGCCGGCAACACCCGCCCCGAAATGATCGCCGGCATCCTGCGCAGTTTATTACACATCTGCCTGGACTACCTCTTCATTTTCGGCAACTTTGGCCTGCCCGAAATGGGCGTGGCCGGGGCGGGCATGGCATCCAGCCTGTCGGGATTGGTGGCCTGCCTGGGTTTATTAAGCGTTTTATTAACCTCCAAAAACCTGCCTTTTAAGATCAACCTCAAAACCGTTTTTTGGGCGCCCATGCGCGATTATTGGACCGTGTTAAAAGTGGGCCTGCCGGTGGGCGTGGAAGATATGCTCTGGAACCTGGGCAACCTGGTTCTGGCTTATTTTTTGAACTTACTCAACGCCGAAGCGGTGGGCATTTATCGCCTGGTATACCAGATTGAGATCACACCGATTTATTTTTACAGCGGGCTGGCCCGGTCGGTGACCACACTGGTGGGCAACCGCACCGGTGAACGTAACCTGCCCGGCGCGCAGGAAGTGGCGCGCATCGGTTCGTTTTATACGGCCAGTTTCTGTCTGTTATTTACCACCGCATTTTTTGTTTTGCCCAAACAGATCATTTCAATTTTCACTTCCGATTCGCACCTGATTGAAAAAGCGGCCCCCCTGCTGGTGATCACCGCCTTCACCATGATTCCGCGCGCGATCAACATCATCAGCGGGCATGCCATTCGCGGTTACGGCGACACGCTCTGGATGCTGGCGACCCAGGTATTCGGCATTCTGTTTATTATTTCTTTCTCTTACCTGTTAATGTTCCCGCTGGGGCTGGGCATGTACGGCCTGTTTATCGGCATGTTTTCTGATGAAACCATCCGGGGTATCATTAACACGGTGCGTTTTTACCGCGGCGAGACATCCATCTTTCATAAAGCGCCGGTGGTGGAAAACGAACCCGTTTCGCTTGAAGTTGCCTGAGGACAAGGAGCAGGGATGGTAACGATTAAGGATGTGGCGCGATTGGCCAATGTTTCCGCTGCAACGGTTTCGCATGTGATCAACAAAACCCGCAAAGTTAACCCCGAAACCATCGCGCGGGTCGAGGCTGCCATTAGCAGCCTGGGCTATCGCCTGAACAGCCAGGCGCGCAGCCTGAAAACCGGTTCCAGTTTATTAATCGGCGTGATCACCTTTGCTACCTATGATCCTTTTTTTTCCGAGGTGCTGGCCGGCATCGAACGCACGGCTTATGCGGCCGGGTACGGGGTCATGCTGCGCCATGCCGAGTTTAACTTGCAGGCGCAGATCGATTCGATTAACCTGCTGATGGGCAACAATATCGACGGTTTAATCGTCAACTCGACCACCATCACACCCGAATTTTACGAGCTGATTAAACAGATCGACCGGCCTTGTTTGTTCCTCGAATTTTACGACCCGGCCCTGCCGGTCGACTCATTGGAAAGCAACAATTTTGCCGCCGCCTATCAAAGCACACTGCACCTGCTCAAGCAGGGGCACCGCCGCATTGGCTGCATTGGCGGCTGCGCTTATGAGCAGGTGTCGGTGTCGCAGCGCCGCAAGGGTTATGAAAAGGCCCTGCGGGATGCCGGTATTTATCCTCGCGACGATTATTTTGTGATGACCAAATACCAGACCGCCGAGGGTTATGCGGCCTTCACCGGCCTGCGGGCGCTGCCCGAACCGCCCACAGCCGTGATCACCTACTCGGACCTGCTGGCGCTGGGGGCCTTACGCGCCGCGGCCGACCTGGGGTTAAACGTGCCGGCGGATGTTTCCATCATCGGGTTTGATGATATTGAGCTGGCATCCTACACGGTGCCGCGCCTGAGCACGGTGGCCCAGGATAAAAAACTGATGGGTGAAATGGCCTTTAAACAGATCCAACGCCGCATCGCCCGCCCCGACCTGGCGCCGGAACATATCGTGCTGCCCACCCGCCTGGTGCTGCGCGAATCCAGCGGGCCGGCAAAATAAAATCGGTTTGTTAAAACGGTATATATCCGGAAACCGCTCCAGATTCCTCTTTTAATTTGTTATAAAAAAGTTATATTTTTATCGATATAAAACAATATACCCCCCGATTATGATACAATTTCGGTTATTACGCCGTTTAAGGTACAGGTTTTTACGTAGTTACTCACCGGTGGTGATTTTAGCCCCCTCCCAACTCTCACCCGGTGAATAACACTTCTTTAGCTTGATATCCGTTGCGGGGGGTTGGGGTGGGTCGAAGATATTTTATTCTTGATAGATAACTCAAGTGAGTAAATCCGTTTTTACGCACTTTGACAGGCATATTTTTTTACAATGCAAACCGTTTTTAACCAAAAAATATTTCAAACCATCCTCCTCGCCGGTTTTATCCTTGTGATTGTCGCCATCGTGATTCAGCTTCCATTGCAGCCGGTGGGTTATGCATTTTACGATTGGGATATGGCCTATAATGGAAAAAACGAAGGCATTACCCTGCCGCTTAACGAAGCGATTCAACCGGGAATATCCCTGATGACGCTCACCACCACTTTTCCGGCCGTGCCTGGCGACACGATCGTTTTGCCCCGCGTGAGCGGCAACGCCGTTGAAGTGATATTAAATGGTAAAACCGTCTATAAACTGGGCGATTTTAACGCTCCCACCGCCAATCTATGGAACAGCCAATTGTTTGTTATGCTACCCGAGCCGTTATTACCTGAAAACCGGCTGACGCTTCATATTGCCAGCAGCATCGTCAGCACCGGCATGAGCGCGGTGCCTTACTTAACCAGCTTCCCCGAAGCTTCGCAGCGGGTTATGTTGTTGGATTGGATTTTTAACGCCCTGCCCATGATGACTTCGGGAGCCGCCTGCATCATGGGGTTAATACTGCTCATCTCCTGTTACCTGCGCCGCCAGTGGGTTAACGCCAATTTTTTTATCGGCATTGCTTTATTGTTTTGTGTCGGTTTTGCCTATGATACCTACTTCAGGTCAAGCAGTGGCAGCCTGCTTCAATTTTTATGGACGATTAAAACAATCGTCATTTGCGGTTATTGTGCCGGCCTGGCGCTGATGTGCGGGCTGGAAGTGTATATCTGGAAGCGGTTAAAAGTCAGTCTTTGGGCAGCAGCCGCCGTTTTTTGCGCCTCACTCTTGCTGCTGGCAGCGCCCGATTTATACTGGTTTACACTTTTTAACCAGGTTGGAACCGCTTTGTTTTTTATCATCATGCTGGTCTTTTGCTGGATGGTTTTTAAAGCCCCACAGCAATCGGGATGGTTACACCTGATTGCCCTTTTAACGGTGATCGGCCTTTTGCAGCAAATTTATGAACTGGTTTTTTATTCCGCTTTACCCAATTTAATGCCTTATGTCATCACGCTTTCCACATTAACCATCGGGATTAACCTGATTCTTGAATATAACCGCATTTTGGATGAAAACATATTGTTAAGGCATACCAACAATCTCGATCCGCTGACCGGGGTTTTAAACCGCCGTGTCGTCAAAGAAATAAATAACCGGGTTTACCATTATGCCGTTCTGATTGATCTTAACGATTTTAAGGAGCTGAACGACCGGCATGGACATATGGTGGGAGACGAAGTATTAATTAATTTCACCAACATCTGCCGCCGCAACCTGCGCCAGGATGATTTGATCATCCGCTGGGGCGGTGATGAATTTCTGCTGGTTTTTGCGCATATTTCACAAAATGAGAGCGGATATCAAATTGTCGACAACATCATTCAACGTATCAAACTTCAGTTTTCGGAAGCGGATCACAATTTAAATCTCAGTTTTTCATATGGCATTCAGACGCTTCAAGATTCATTTGAACAGAGCATACGCGAAGCCGACCGCCTGATGTATGCCATGAAAGAAACGCACAAAAAAGAATTTGCCGGAAAAAGCGAGCCTTCGGTTAACGGTTTCCCGCCTTTTAATAATCAAAAAGAATAACGACCCGGGGTGCGGATTTTTATTTAATCATCCTTTCTGAACTTATTTTGTCCGGAAAACCTCAAAAAAAATGGACGGTTGTTTGAACCATCCATTTTTATGGATATTTTTACGGGATTTTCTGTTTTCAGGCTGGCACCCGGCGTGATCTTTACGATTGTTTGCGCCGGTTCTGAATGATCAACTGCATTTCTTCTTTGGAAACCTGCAAATGATAGCTGGGGGGCTGCGGCGCTATTGGGTTTATCACCTGTCCGGCGACCGGCGGGGTGGTGGGGTGCTGATGCAAAAAACGATTGCTGATGATAAAAATTTGCCCGATCAGGATCAAAGCCAGCAAAAAAGCAATCAGGACGTTGAGCATTACGACTTCAGGTGAACCAGGGGTGGCGCCGTCAGACAGGCCCAGAAAACCGGCCATGTTTAACTGCGGTAATTTATTTAATGACGCGTTTACAGTGCCCGTTCCACCGGGAGCCGGCACAGAGCGGCCAGCCTGATCAGCTTCAGCTTCAACCACCCTCTTTGAAAGGTCGCCGACCATTCCTTTATAGGTTTCGTTTTGCCCGCGAACCAGTTGGTTTTCATCCTGAACGGTTTTTAAATTCTGGTTGAGCTGGCTGACGTTTTGTGAGAGTTTGTCGTTTTGCGAAGTTAACACATTGGTTTTTTCATCGGCTTTTGCCAGTTGTTTTTTAACGTCATCCAGTTGTAAAAGCAACTGCGAGGTCGTTTCTTTGCAAATTCTGTTGTCTTTGATCAAATCGTTGTTCTGCAAATTCAGGTCAAACCACTGCGAGGTGACATAACCGCCGCCCAGAAGCAAAACAATTAATGACATGACAATGACAAACAACCATCCATTCGGACTCGATCCCATATACCCCTCCTGTTTTAACAATCCCCGTAAACGAACAACGATCTTAATGTTTATCTATATCTTACTTAACGTGTGTTTTTATTACCTGTTCCCCGGCTGACAGGTAGCTGACGGTAAATAAATTTTTTGATCGATTCCTTTCAATAACTGAAAGAATTTTTTTACAAACAAATAAACAACCTTGATTTCTCAGGTTTTAACGCACATTATATTAACAAAATGGGATGATTTTTTAACTGTTTTTCCCCGCTTCATACTTACACCTTAATTATATATAAAAATGTCATTTTTAACAATATGGTATTTGATCATTTATGCGATTTTTTAATGGTATTTATTCGCCGGAGCTGTCCATAAAAAACGGAAAAACTTTGACCACCCTTCCTGATGGACCATTAAATTCGGTTCGAATCAATCGTTGCGGGGAGGGGTTAAAATAAGACCTTCCCGATTGTTAAACGATAGGGAAGGTCTTTTTGAATCTGCTCAAAATGGTTAAAAAATTACCCGTAAAAACTATGGGCGTTTTTCGCGGGTCAGGCGCTGATGTTTACCGGATGCGAATGCGCACCGTGGCGTTGGTGCCGATGATTCCGGTAAGGTCCACGTTGTCAATCAGTTTGATTTTGATCGGGATCAACTGCGTAACCTTGGTGTACGTCCCCGATGTGGTAAAACTGGATGCCGAACCGCTGAGTTTGGTAGAAGTCACCGTATTAACTTCATCGACATAAGCGTCAAAACTCTGGCCGTATGCGTCCAACGAAACCGTCACGTTCTGGCCTTTTTGTATTTTTAAAATATTGGTTTCTTCCACATTGGCCGTAATATACATATCGGATGTCTTGGCGACCACCACAACCACATCCGTTGCGGTAACATAATCACCTTCCTGCAATTTAACATCAATCACCGTACCGTCAATGGGAGACACGATATAAGGACCGTTTTCGGTACGCGCAAGCACTTCGCCGGCTTTCACCTGTTGGTCTTGAGACACGTAAATTTTCGCCAGTTTCCCGCGCGCATTTGCGCTTAGCTGGTAAATGGCCGTATCCACTTTGGCGTTATCCGTCTGATAATAAAAATTACTTTCATAAATAAAATACCCGGCGATACCCAGAATAACGATCGTTATTGCAATGCCTGCCATAATCAGCATTTTTTTATTAATTTTGCGATTCGCCGTTTTAGGGGTAAATTCTTCTTCAAATTCGCCTTCACCCGTCTCTTTTTTAGTTGCCATATTCCATCACCCTTCTTTCAAATTGACTGTTATACATACCGGCGTAAAATCCGCCCGCCGCAAGCAGGTCCACATGATTACCCTGTTCGATCACATCGCCATTGTTTAATACCAGAATAAGATCGGCGTTTTTAATAGTCGAAAGCCTGTGTGCAATAATAAAACTTGTCCTTCCTTTCATCAGCGTATCCATCGCCTTTTGAATCAAAATCTCGGTACGGGTGTCGATGGAACTGGTTGCCTCATCGAGAATCAGAATTTTCGGATCTGCAAGAATCACGCGGGCAATGGTGAGTAATTGTTTTTGTCCCTGTGAAATATTGCCCGACTCTTCGTTCAGGATGGTATCATAACCCTGCGGCAGGGTGTGGATAAATTCGTCGCAGTGGGCGGCTTTGGCGGCAGATAAAACCTGGTCGCGGGTTGCGTTAAAAGTTCCATAACGAATATTTTCAAAGATGGAAGCGTTATATAACCAGGTATCCTGCAAAACCATGCCAAATATGGAACGTAAATCATTTCTCGTATAATCAAAGATGCTGTGCCCATCAATTTTGATATCGCCGCTATTGATATCATAAAAACGCATTAACAGTTTTACAATAGTCGATTTTCCCGCCCCGGTCGGACCGACAATGGCCACTTTTTCACCTTTCAGCACGGATGCGGAAAAATCGTGGATGATCGGTTTGGCGGCATCATAACCAAAGGCCATATGTTCAAAAGATACATCCCCGCGCACCTCATTTGCCGAAACCAGGTTACGTTCGGCGCTTTCTTCCGGTTCGTCAAGAAATTCAAAAACTCGTTCCGATGCGGCAATGGTTTGCTGCAGGGTGTTTGAGATGGAAGCAAGCTGCGTGATCGGTGCGGTGAAATTACGCATGTACTGGATGAAGGACTGGATATCACCGATTTCAATCACCTTTTTCACCGCCAGGTAACCACCCAGGATACAGACAATCACGTAACCCACATTACCCACAAACTGCATCATGGGCTGCATGATACTGGTGAAAAACTGCGATTTCCAGGCGCTGTCACAAAGCGTATCGTTAATGGCGTAAAAACGTTGAATGGATTCATCCTGGCGGTTGAAAGCCTCCACAATGGCATGCCCGCCGTACATTTCTTCGACATGGCCGTTCATCTTGCCGAGCGCTTCCTGTTGGGCCCTGAAAAAACTCTGCGAGGTCTTCACGATTGCGCCGATTAAACCAAACGACATTGACACCGTCACCACGGCTGCCAGTGTCATGAGCAGGTTAATACTTAACATCATCACCAGCACACCGATCACGGTGGCCACCGAGGTAATGAGCTGGGCAAGGCTTTGATTCAACGACTGGCTGATCATATCAACATCGTTGGTGACCCGCGAGAGCACCTCGCCGTGGGTGGTGGTGTCGTAATATTTAAGCGGCAGGCGGCTGATTTTTTGATCAATCTGTTTGCGCAGGTTATAGGTAACCTGCATGGAAACGCCGGACATAATGAAACTCTGCGCGTAAGAAAACGCCATCGAGATCGAATAGAGGATAATCAGGAGCACGATCAACCTGCCCATATAGGCAAAATCCATATACAGGCCGGTGCGGTAATAATAGGCTATCAGCCCTTCAGCCAGTTTGGTGGTCACGTTGCCCAACAATTTCGGGCCGACAATCGAAAAAATGGATGACAGGGCGGCAAAAACTATCACAATGATGACCTTTGTGTGGTAAGGCGCCAGGTAATGCAGCAGCGTTCTTAACGTTTTTTGCGAATCGCGCGCTTTAGAACCCTGCGAATTAAAATCGAATCTAGGCCTGTTCAAGTTCGTCCTCCGAAATCTGCGACAGGGCTATTTCGCGGTAAATCTCGCAGCTTTTCAGAAGTTCATGATGGGTTCCGCGCCCCACAATTTCGCCATTTTCGAGCACAATAATCTGGTCGGCCGTCAAGATGGTGCCCACACGCTGCGCGACAATTAACAATGTGCTGCTGCGCGTTTCCTTGTGTAATGCCGCGCGTAAAGCGGCATCGGTTTTCATATCAAGGGCCGAAAAACTGTCGTCGAATATATAAATCGGAGCGTTTTTGACCAGAGCTCTTGCAATCGACATTCTTTGTTTTTGCCCGCCCGATAAATTGGAACCACCCTGCGCGATGTGCGCTTCGTATCCGTCGGGCATGCCTGAAATAAATTCCTGGGCCTGGGCAATGCGCGCCGCCCGTTCGATATTTTCGTCGGATGATTGGCTGTCGGCATACAACAGGTTGGATTTAATCGTGCCTGAAAACAGCATGCTCTTTTGCGGAACATAACCAATTTTGGCGCGCAAATCGCTGCGTTTCATATCGCGAATATCGATGCCGCCCAACAGAATGCGCCCGCCGGTCACATCGTAAAAGCGCACCAGCAGGTTCATCAGCGTTGATTTGCCGCTGCCCGTCACGCCAATAAAGGCCGTCGTTTGCCCATGCCTGGCCTTAAAACTGATATTTTTGAGCACCGGCTGGTCGCTGCCGGGATAACAAAAGGTCACATTGTCAAATTCGACATCCGGGACAAAATCATCTCCGGGTTTGACGGCCTTCTTTTTGTCTTTAATAATCGTTCCCGTTTCAATAACTTCCTTAACCCGGTCTGCGCTGACCATGGCGCGCGGAATTAATATAAACATGGCGGAAAGCAGCAAAAACGACATAATGATCTGCATGGCATACTGCATAAAGGCCATCATCTTACCCACATCAATCTGCAATTCCGCAATCTGGTGCGCCCCGATCCACACGATCAACACGGTGGTCACGTTCATGATAAACATCATGGTCGGCATCATCACCGTCATGGCGCGGTTGATAAAAAGGTTGTTTTCGGTAAGCTCCCGGTTGGCCGTGTCAAAGCGGTTTTCTTCAAACTTTTGCGAATTAAACGCGCGAATAACCAGCATACCCTCCAGGTTTTCGCGGCTGATGAGGTTCACCCTGTCCACAAAGGTCTGCATCTTGCGCATGCGCGGCATTACCATCAAAAAGAGGAACAGAATGACAATCACCAGGGTCAGAATGGCGCCCACAATCGTCCAGGATAAAGCCCGGCTTTCAGAAATGGCTTTAATCGCACCGCCGGTGCCCAGGATGGAAGCATAAAACAACATACGCACCAACATCACCACCAGTAACTGAATCTGGGTGATATCGTTGGTGGTTCGGGTGATCAAGGAAGCGGGTGAAAACTTATCCAGTTCGGGATTTGAGAAGGTCTGGACTCTTTTAAACACGTCCGCACGCATATCACGCGCCGTATTTGCGGCAATGCGGGCGGCAAAATAACCGACGGCGATCGAACAGGCAGCGCTGAGCAGGGTGAGCGTGACCATTGTGGCGCCAACCTGCACAATATAAGCCACGTTTCCGCTGAGCACGCCGGTATCCACAATATCGGACATATAATCAGGCAGCGACAGATCACAGATTGCCTGTATCACCAATAAAAACAGAGCTCCCAAAAACATGCCGAAATATTCCGACATGTATTCAATGACCATTATCATAAACGCTGCGTCCTTATAAAATGTCTACCTTATTAAATGCGTTTTATACCTTTAGAAAATAACCCCCACATCGTGGGAAAAATAATTATTTCTTTTTAAACTTCTGATGATTTTCCTGAACCACTCTTTGAAATTTGCTCATCAAACGGTGCATTTCCGCTCTTTCTTCGTCTGAAAATTCGCTTATTACCTGGCTGTAAAAGCTGTTCAGTTCCTCTCCGGTTTGATTTAACACAGCCCGGCCGCGTTCCGTGATTCTCAGTCCGGCACTGCGGCGATCGGCAGTATTTTCGAACCGTTCAAGATACCCTTTGCGAATGTTTAATTGGATAAATTTTGAAACGGCCTGCGGTGTGATATTTACACGTTTGACGATCTCCGCCATCCACACCCCGCTGCTGCCCGTTTCGGATTCGATGTCAGATATCAGGCGCAGCATGCCATATTCTCCAAAAGCGATATCTTCCGAGAAGATGTCGGAGATTTTCATGCTTTTGAAAAAATAAAACATGCGTAATATCGATGAAGTACGAAACTGCATTTGTTTACCGGCCTTTATTCAACCAGGTTGATTATTTTCTAAAAAATATCATAAAAAGGATTTTCTGTCAACGATTTGGGGTGCCCGTGTTTGGTTGCCCGACGTGTTTATCAAGTTGTTATTCATCTACGCGCAGCCCAAACGTCTCACCCAACAAACGCACACGCTGCAGCCGCTCGGCAAACAGGTCCTGCCAATCGGTGTGACCAAAAACCGCGCCGTAAGCCAGTGAATCTTCAATCAACTTAAACAAAACCGGCGGCGACAGCGCCGCCAGGCGCAAACAGGCCGGCGCCGGCGGGTCGGATTTTTCGTCCGCGGCCTGATCAACGGCATAATTAAGCGGTTTTTCCACCGAATCATCGGCAGCGGCGTTAATTAAATAAGCCAAAAATAAAGACACCCGTTTTGAAGATAAAATTTGAGCTCGTTTAACCGGGCTTTTAATCAGGGAACCCAGGGCTGAATCGTTCCAGCCCCCGGATGTATCTGTATAAGCCGCCGATAAATTGCGGCGTGGCGGTGTTTTGGGTTTTTCCTCCGGTATATTTTGTGTGATTGTGTCTTTAAAATATATTAATATCTTTAACAGCGTATCAAAACAACCGGCCTGCGCCAGAGCGTGAATATCAAAACAACCGCCAGGTTCAAAGTCGTGAATATCAAAACAACCGGGCGGCGGCAGCGTGCGTATCAAATCAACCACGCCTTCAAAACCGTGAGTATCAAAACAACCGCTCAGTGACGAAGCCCAACTTTGTAAATCGGGCAGATAATCGACGGCCAGCGCCCGGTTAATCAGGCGTCCGGCCAATAACAATGCTTCTTCGTCGGCCGGGCAAAGCGGTTCATGCGGGTTGGCGTAAATATGCCAGTCGCTGCCGCCGGTTTCGTTTTTTCGGACGCCCAGGCGGATGACAAATTTTTCCAGCAGGGCATGT